>JBNGDO010000001.1:0-76557 GCA_049975385.1 Anaerolineae bacterium
GCCCAGGACACCCACGATCATCTCGAACGAGCGTTCGACGTAAATGCCGGCGCCGACTTCCGGTCCCACGCCCAATTCGCGCAACTGCCGCGCCAGTCGGTTGACCCGGCGGTTGAGTTCGGCGTAGGTCAGCGTGGCGCCCTCGAAGCTGAGGGCTACAGCGCCGGGCGTCTGCGCGGCCTGGGCCTCGAACAGACGGTGGATGGGCGTCTCGCGGGGGTAATCGGTGCGGGTGTCGTTCCACGTGACGAGGAGTTGCGCTCGTTCTACCGAAGTGAGCAGTGGCAAGTCTCCGGGCGACGCTTGCGGCGCAGCGAGCATCCCCTCAAGCAAGGTGTGCAAGTGACCGAGCATCCGTGCGATGGTGGCTTCGTCGAAGTGTTGCTGGCGATAGCTGATACGCAATCCTAAGGACTCACCCGGCTCGACGATGACCGTGAGCGGGTAGTTGGTCTTTTCAAGCGTGACCATGCCGGTGATGCTGAGCCGGGGGTCCGCCGGTTGGACGTCGGCCTCTCCGGGATAATTTTCGAAGACGAGCAGTGTATCGAATAGTGCCTGACCTTGCGCCACATCACTCCATCCCTGGATATCCACGAGGGGCGCGTATTCGTAGCGGCGGGCGGCGGCTTGCTGCGCTTGCAGCGTTTGCAGCCAGGGGCCGAGTGCGGCATCGTCGGGAACATGGACGCGCACAGGCAGCGTGTTGATGAATAGCCCGACCATCGTTTCGACGCCGTCCAACGCGGCGGGGCGCCCGGCGACCGTCGCGCCGAAGAGTACGTCCGGTTCGCCGCTGTAGCGGCTGAGGAGCGCTGCCCATGCGCCCTGGATCACCGTGTTGGGCGTCACCCGCTGCTGGCGGGCGAAGGTGTGTAGCGCTGCTGTCGTTGCCGTGGGTAGGCGCAGGCGTTGCTCGGCGTAATCGTCCGCGGCGGGATCAGCCTCTGCCGCCCGCTGGACGTGCAGCGGCGTTGGCGTGGTGAAGCCGTGCAGTGTCTCGCGCCAGAAGGCCTCAGCTTCCGCCAGATCCTGGCCGTGTAGCCAGGCGATGTAATCGCGGTAGGGCCGAGGTGCCGGCAGTCGCAGGTCTTGCCCCTGGCGCGCCGCTTCGTAGAAGGCGAACACGTCCTTGAGCGCCAGCGACAGGCTCCAGCCATCGAGGATCAGGTGGTGAAAGCTCCACACGCAACGCCACGTTTTGTCCGCCAGGCGGAAGAGAGTCAAGCGCATCAAGGGGGCCTGGTGCAGATCGAAGCCGCGCGCCTGATCGTCCCTGAGCCAGTCCGCAAGCTGGCGCTGCTGTGCGTCAGGCGAAAGATCGCGCCAGTCGTAGGTCGTCCACGGGAGTGCTGCGCGCCGCCGCACCACCTGGAGCGGCTTGTCGCGCGTCTCCCAAGCGAAGACAGTCCGCAGTGCCGGATGCCGGTCGATGAGAGATTGCCACGCGCGCTCAAAGGCGGCGATATCCAGATTTCCGTGGAGGGTGAAACACAGTTGCTCGAAGTAGACGCCGGATTCCGGCGTGTAGAGCGAGTGAAACAGCATCCCCTGCTGCATGGGAGAGAGCGGATAAATGGCTTCGATGTTGTCTTTTGTGTTCATAGGCATGCCTCAGGCCGGGATGTCGCCGAGTTCGACCAGTAGTGCCTCCAATTCTTCTTGCGTCAGGTCTGCGTCGGGAAAACCGGTAGGAGAGGGAGCCTGGGAGTGTTGGGGAGCAGTAGCAGACAGGGCGGCGATGGTCTGGTATTCGAATAGTTGTTGGACGGTGAGTAGCAGCCCGGCAGCGTGGGCTTCGGCGATGATGTTGAGCGCCAGCAACGAGTCGCCGCCCAACTCGAAAAAGTTGTCGTGGATGCCCACCTGTGCGATCTGCAAAATGGCTTCCCAAATGCGCGCCAGGGTTGTTTCGGTGGGCGTGCGCGGCGCGACGTAGGCGGTGGCGAGGGTGGGACGGGTCTCATCCGGTGCGGGAAGACGGCGGCGATCGATTTTGCCGTTGGGTGTCAGGGGCAGCGCGTCAAGGCGGACGAACGTGCCAGGAATCATGTAGGCGGGGAGACGCTGTTTGAGGAAGTCCTGGAGTTCGGTTGTTGTTAGTTGGGTAGTCGCATAGTCGTTAGTCGGGTAGTTGATGGCCGCGGCAGGGGTCCAATAGGCGGTGAGGCGGAGGGCGCCGTCAGCGCCGGGGTGAACGACGGCAACGGCTTCGCGCACGGCGGGGTGGCGGGCGAGCGCGCTCTCAATCTCGCCCAGTTCGACACGGAAGCCGCGGATTTTCACCTGGTTGTCCAGCCGCTGCAAAAACTCGACGTCGCCGCTTTCGAGATAACGGGCCGCGTCACCGGTTTTGTAAAGCCGCGCGCCGGGTTCGGTCGAGAAGGGATCGGGGACGAATTTCTCGGCGGTGAGCTGCGGGCGGTTGAAGTAGCCGCGTGCCAGTCCCACGCCGCCGATGTAGAGTTCGCCGGGGATACCCACAGGAACGGGCTGCATGGCCGCGTCGAGGATGTACAGGCGGATGTTGCCGAGCGGTCGTCCAACGGGCACGGTCGGTGTGTCGCCGACGGCTGTGACTTGCCCGCAGGCGGCCCACACGGTCGATTCGGTGGGGCCGTAGAAGTTCCACAGCGGGATGCCCCACGCCAGCACCTTCTGCGCCGGCGCGCGCGGCAGGGCCTCACCGCCGCAGCAGATCAAGCGCAGGGATAACGGGTCGGCAGTGTCGTAGAGATCGACCAGCCGTTGCAGCGCCGACGGCGTCTGGTTGACGATGGTGACGTGCTCTGCGCGCAGCAGTTCGAGGAACGCTGTGGGCGACTGCGCGACGGCTTGCGGGACGATGACCAACCGGGCTTCACAGAGCAGGGGCGTCCAGAGTTCCCACACCGAGAAATCGAAGGCGTACGAGTGGAAGACCGTCCACACGTCGGCGGCGTTGAAGCCGAAGACCGGGCGGGTGGCTTCGATGAGGTTGATCACGCTCTGGTGAGCGATGGCGACGCCTTTGGGTTGGCCCGTCGAACCGGAGGTGTAGATGACGTAGGCCAGGTTGTGCCCCTGCGCGCCGCCATCCAGGTTCGTGTCCGCGTGGGCGGCGATAGCGGGCCACGCGGCGTCCAGGCAGACGATGTGCGCGGGGGTGGGTGGGAGCGTGTCGACGAGCGCGTTCTCGGTCAATAGCACCGGCGTCTGCGTGTCGGCGAGCATAAACGCCTGGCGCTCGGGCGGGTAAGCGGGGTCGATGGGGACGTAAGCGCCGCCGGCCTTGAGGATGCCGAGCATCCCGACGAGCATCGCCGTCGAGCGCGTGACGTCCATCGCTACGGGGACTTCCGGGCCGACGCCGAGCGCCCGCAGGTGCCGGGCCAATCGGTTGGCGCGGGCGTTCAACTCGCGGTAGGTGAGCGTCTGCCGGGGCTTTCCCGGTTCAGCGCAGACCACGGCGATAGCCTCCGGCGTTCGCGCGGCCTGGCGCTCGAAGCGGCGGTGGATGCACTGTCCGGTATAGCCGGTGTCAGTCGTGGTGTCATTCCAAGCGACGAGGATTTGGTGGCGTTCGGCTTCGGTCAACATGGGGAGGGATTTGAGGGATAAGTCCGGCGTGGTGACGAAGCCTTCTAGCAGTGTGAGCAGGTGCCCGGCCAACCGCGCGACGGCGGCGGCTTCGAAACGGTCGCCGGCGTAGTCGATGTGCAGGTGCAGCGCGTCATCGACGGTGATGGTGAAGGGGACGGCGGCGTGTGTGTCCTCCACGCGTGTGCCGAAGACGAGCAGTGTCTCGAGATGGGATAGCTCCGGCTGGTATGCAGTGGCCGAGTTGGCTTGCAGTGCTGTGAGCCAGGCGCGTGCTTTTTGCTCCGGTTGGATGGTTGTGTGTGTGAGTATGGGAGTTTGGGTGATATGTACCCCGAAGGCCACGTCTGTTTCGCCGCTGTAGCGGCTGAGGAGTAGCGCCCACGCGCCTTGGATGAGTGTCAGTATATCGAGGGTGTTCTGGCGGGCAAAGTCACGCAGCGCGGCGGCAAGTTCCGGTGTGGGCGCGACCGCGTAGACTGCGCGCGACGTCACCCCGCCGTTATCCGGCAGGGGTTTGGCGATAGACAGCGGCGTTGGCGCGGGGAATTCATCAGTCATATTGATCAAATAGCTTGTTAAGCTGCCGCGGGCGGGCGCGGGTGAGGGCAGCGATGCGGTCGTTGGATTCGCGGAGCCGCTCACTGAGGACGTTGATGAGCGCCAGCGACATCTCCGGGTTCTGACGCGCCAGGGCGATGAGGGGTTCGCGACGCAGGCGCAGCGTGAGCGTGTCCTGGATGGCGACGGCGGAGGTGGTGTGCGGGCTGTTATCGAAGAAGTTGGCCTCGCCGAAGTACGAGTGCGCCTCGATGGTTGCCAGCCGCGCGAAAGAACCGGTGCGCTTCTCCTGCTCGATACCGACGCGCCCGTTGACCACCACGTATAGTGCGCCGCCGGGATCATCGTTGTTGTAGATGCGCGTGTCTTCCTCGTACATTTCTTCCTCGCAGACGTTCGCCAGAATTTTGAGCTGGTCGATGGTCATCCCCTGGAAGAAGGGGACTTCTTTGAGGAAAATGATCTTCTCAATGGCAGAAAGCATAAGGTCCTCCTTCATAAAACCGGTTTGAACGCCGTTTATCAATCGTTTGGCAATCTGGGCCGCGAGACGCACTTCCTCTTCCGGGTCTTTGAGCGCCGTCACCAGGAGTTCCTCAATCTGGGTGAGGGTGAGGGGGGGAGAGGGAGAGGGAGAGAGAGAGGAGGGGGGAGCGTCTAGCTTTGGAGTTTCGACGGCTGTGGTCTCGGCTGTTGCCGTTTCGGTTTTGGGGCCGTCGAGCGCGCCGAAGAGGTCGGCGGGGGGGCGACGGCGTGCGCGCGGCGCGGGCTCGGTGTCGGCGGGCGGCGCGTCAGGCTGGGCCGCCTCCGTCTTTGGCGCGTCGAGGGCGGCGAAGAGATCTTTCGGCGCGGCGCGGCGCCGGCGACGCCCTTCGGTTTCCGGTGCAGTGGGTGGTGACTCGGGACTCGAAGAGGCTTTGGGCGTGGGCGGGACGAGTGCCGCGCCGAGTTGCCCTAGCGCAAAGACCGTCATCGTGCGTACCCACGGATCTTCGGGAAGCGTGGCGAGCTTCTGGATGGCTTCGGCGGTATCCGGTGCCTCCATATCCCAGGTTTCCTTGCTGAGTGTCAAAAGCTTGCTCGTCGGGGTGTCCGGTTCGAAGAGTGGTGCAATCAACTCGGCGGTCTTGGGCGTGGTCAGCGATTCCAGAGCCTCGACGGCATTCGCGCGCGTCCGGGAATTGTCGCTGCGTAGGGAATCGTTGATGATTTCTACGCTGTTCGGGTCCTGGATTGCAGAAAGCAGGTAGAAGATTTCCGTGGTGAGGCGTTGGCTTTGTTCACGCAGCGCGTTTTGCAGCACGGCGAAGCCCGGATGCGTGGCACAAGGTTCCAGAGCTTCGACCAGGCCGTAGTTACCGTAGATGGCAAGCAGGTTGCCGGTGATGTTCGCGCCGACGATCAATGGCCCAAACTCCTTAGGGTTGATGCGGCTCAAGACGACGGCGGTCATTTTGCGCAGTTGTGCGTTTGGCGAATCGAGCTTGGGATGGATGACCGGGATGATCGTCTTGTCGAGTGCCACGAGTGTTGCGGCAGCGGTCTCACGGACTTGCGGGCTGGTGTCGGTGAGTGCATCGACGATCAGGGGATAGGTTTTGCGGCTGCCTACGCGTCCTAATATGACGAGAGCGGCCCGGCGCGTGCGTTCGACGGGGTCGTCGAGGCGAGCGCTGACTTTGGCCTCGAGTTCAGTCTTCACCACATCGTTGAGCGATGTCTTCTGCACAGCGGTTTCAATGGCCAGAGCGGCTTCGAGGCGAACCTCGTCGGCTGGATCATCCAGATAAGCCATCAACCGGTGGAGGGTTTGTTCGCTCTTGATCTGCCCTAGGATGCGGACGCCGTAAGCGCGGTAATGGGCATTATCGCCGGTCAGGAGGGCTTCGAACGCATCCGCAGCAGGCTTGAGCGTGTATAGCTGGTCCGATTGCGCCAGGACCGAAAGGACCTGTCCAAGCACATTGATGTCGGGGTCGTTGACCATATTCGACATTTGGGTGAGGAATTGCGGATCGTTGGGCGCGGCAAGTTGTTGCAGTCCCACAATGGCGGACTGTCGGACCTGTCCGGAGGGGTCATTGGTAAAGTCGAGATACAGTTGGCGCACGGCATCGCCGCGTAGATCGGCGGCGGCAAGCACGTCGAGGATAGCGGCGCGGGTGTGGCTTTCGGGTGCGGCGTGGGCGGTCTGGCTCAGGATGGGGATAGCATCGCGCCCGCCGATTCTGCTAATGAGTTGCGCCATAAACACGGTGAGTTCGTGGCTGGTGCTGCTTTCGAGCTTCTCGCGTAGTTTGCTCAACGTTGCGGGATCGGCGACGGTTAACTCGGAAACACTTTGGGTCAGCAGGAAGGAGTAGTCCTCTTGTTCGAGCATCTTAACGAGCGCCTGTCCATACTGCCGGCGAACGATAAGTGCATTGGCGATGTAACCGATGGCGAGTGCGAGCGTTAAGGTAGGCAAGAACCATCGCAGTGCTACAAATGGTGGTAACAAGAGGATACTGCCGATAAACACACCGATGGGGGCGACGAGGCCGTCGATAAAGGCGTGCGCGCGTCCTTTAATGCGCAAGGGGACAGCGTTGTAGAGCAAACTGTTGATCTGATAGCCAGCGTTGCCATAGAAAGCGGTGCTATCGAAGTAGCCGAAGGCAGCCATTGGCAAACCGGGGAAGAACGCTAGGCCTGCGGAAATCGCTAGATTGCCGGCTGGGAAGATCAAATAGGCGTTGCCCACCCCAATCCAGCCGATGATGCGGCTGAGCAAGAAGAGCTGGAAAGGCAGCATAATCAGGTTCGCCACGCCGGTTACGAGACCGTAGAAATTTGCCATCGCCTCGGTCGTCTGGAGTTTATCGACAATGATCACGCTGGTCTGATATCCGACAAAGGTGAGGAGAATCACGACGACAAGTGTGCCGGTGGCGATCCAGCGCAGGAAACGTGACTGTGTGACGTAATGGTACCCTTCACGTAACTCGTTGAGATATGAGATGCGGGTTTTTTCTGTTGTCTTGGCCTTGACGCCGGATAACCCGGCTGGAAGCGTATCTCCGGTGGACCTGATTATGCGCGGCATCACCCATGCTCCCAACGCCATCATCCCTAACATACTGAGCCACACGATGATGATACTGTTGGGCGACAGTACTTTGTTCAGAGACTCCATACTCAACCCGGCGATGATACTACCGATGCTGCCCGCTGTGCCCAGGACGGGCACGATACGCTTGGCCGCTCGTGTGTCGTAGAAGCCGTTGATGTAAGTGAACCAGTGCGCGGTGAGAATGTCGGTCAGTGGAACGTATATCAACAGATAGAGCAAGGGGTAGGCAACGCGTGTGAGTCCTATATTGAGCAGACCAAAGCCAATGAGGATGCCGGTTCCACCGATGAGCAAGATGGCGATCAAAAGCTTGTGACTGGCGATGCGATCGGCGAACGCGGTGTAGATAGCGACTGCGGGTATGGAAAGGATGGCTCTAACCATAAAGAACCAGGGCAGTCCCTTCACGCCTACTTGTTCCAGGAAGGCGGCTGCGACGATGGTCTCGCCCCAGACCGCGCCAAGCGTGACTGCCAGCAGCATCGCATAGAGCAGGAGCAGCCGCGGCCACTCTTCCGATCGAACGTTGAACAGCTTGTTGAGGAATTGCACCATAATCTGCACCTTCCTTAAGGACGCATCGATTGCTATAAGATACTGTCGCTCAGTGTCAGCACAATCGGCCGATGTTGCTACATAATTCCGTTGACCTTGCTGAACTTTCACAAAGGCGATGACCTTATCATAGCACAGTTTAACTGCGTTAGGATAAAGTTTATGTAGCGGTTTTGTAGCAGTTGTGTTAGGAAATCACCGTTATGTGAACTTCGCGAAGGTGCACGGGCCTTGGGCTCGCATACTTTCGCAAATCGCGGCAACTTCAAAATTTCTCCGGAATGTGGCTCAATTGAGGAACTTGGCCGGACTCTGTCAGAATCAATCCCACCCGCGCAGCATACGCGGCACGAATCTCCTGGTGCAGTAGGATGTTCTCCAGATAGGTCCGGCGGAAGTAGCTATCTGCGGGGATAAGCGCGTGTTTACGCGCCATTTCGTCATAGGCTCTACGGAGATATTTGGTTGCCTCTTCAGGTTGTTCGTTGGCTGCAAGGGCCTGGCTGTAGCGGAAGAGGATTTCCTCGCTCACGCACTCAGTAATTTGCACAAAACCGAACGTCTGGTAAAGCTCCAGCGCCTTCTGAGCGGTGTCTAGTGCGTTGTTCAGGTGCTCGTAGACTATGCCGGGCTTGGCGGTGGCGGCATCTTTGGCAAGCATTGCCAGTTTGAGGTGCGCGGCGGTGGCTTTGCACAGGGCCGCCATCTCATACTGCCGCGAGACCAGGGGGCTTTGAAGGGCAAGCTCTTGGACTTCTTCAGCCAGTTCCAGCGCCATGCGCAGGTGGGCTTCATCGCCGAGGGCGTTGTAGAGGATGGCCCAAACCAGTTTCAGGCTGGCAAGCCCGCGGTCCTGGACCGGCTCACCGATGTCGCGGATGCGCTCCAGGCTGGCGAGCGCTTCGGTGTACTGGTATTGCTCGCTTTGAATTTGGGCGATGTGGAACAGCGGGTACACTTCGTCGCGGGAGCCGATCAAGATGCGCTGGCACTCTTCCAACAGCGCCAGACCGCCCTGGTAATCACCCAGGTAGATGCCCTGGATCCGCCCGCAGGCCTGCAACGCCTTGCTCTCATTGGGGCGGTGACCGATTTCGCGGCTGATGTTAAGACGTTCCTGCTGGTATTCTGTCAGCAGGCGGTAGTAATCGCCGCTGCGTTCAAATTCCAATCCCAGCAGGTTGAGCAGCGACATCTGGGTGATCTTGTCGTCGAGGCCCTGGCGCATCGCGAGTGCGGCCGCGGCCTCCAGGTACTCCATACTGAGCGAAGGCTCATCGCTGAAGGCAAAGACCCCGCCCATACCGATGAGTAATCGCGCCTCAAAATGCTCGTCCTGCACCTGGCGGGCGAGTTCGAGGGCGCGCTCGGCCAGCGGCTGCCATTCGGGATCGCTTAAGGCCAGACGATGGTTGACGATGGCGATGAGGCTTTCCATTTCGCGGCGTTGGTCGCCCAATTCCTGCGCCAGCGCGAGGGCCTGTTGCGCCATCGGGATGCCGGCGTCGATTTCTTCTTTGCATTGGTAATCGGCCACGCCCGGCTGTTGGAGCAGCGCGTCGATGGTGAACGTGGGATCGTCGGCTAACTGCTCTGCCAGCGGCAGCAGCGCCTTGGCATCTTCCCACATCGCTTCGAATTGTCCCATAAGGTAGAAGACCGCGCGCCGCTCGTTGAGGACGCTGAAACGTTGTATGCGTATGGCGCGGCATTGATCTTCGTCGCTTGCTTTGTGCTCCAATGCGTCGAGGATTTCCAGGGCACGCGTGAACTGTTTGCCTGCTTCGGCGTTGGCGTAGACGTGCTTGGCGTGCGCAGCGCCCTTGAGAACATAATCCAATTCTTTGTCCGGCAGGCCGGCGTGCCGGAAGTGATAGGCCAAAGCGCCGTAGAACTGTGGAGAGGGTTCGGTGGCATCCGATTTACAGCAATGGCTTTCGATATACTCGGCAATGCGCAGGTGATAACTGGTTCGTTGGGTGTTGAGTAGACGGTCGTAGGCCGCGTCGCGGATCAACGATGATCGGAAGACGTATTCGATGCCTAGCTCCGAAGCGCGCCCGCGCTCGCGGATCAACTGCGCGCGTTGCAACGCCGTGAGGTGGGCCTTGACGCGCGCCGGGTGAGTTGCCAAGACTTCGATGATTTTCGACCAGAACACGGTGCCGACCACGGAAGCGATTTGCAGGATGTGTTGCTCTTCCGGCGTGAGCCGGTCGATGCTTGCCAGAAGTAAGTTCTGCAAGCTATCGGGCAGCGTGAGGGTGGTGACAGCCTGGGTGGTGCGCCAGCGACCATCCTCCGGCGCACGGGTTAAAATCCCCTCAAAAATCAGCGCGCGCACCAATTCCTGGATGTAATATGGGTTACCCTCGGCTTTGCTGATGATGAGGTCTTGTGTGGCTTCGGGGAGCACATCCGGCCCGATCAACTTCGCAATCATCTCCTGGCTCTGCTCGGCGGTAAGGGGGGCAAGCGTGAGGCTGGTCAGGCGATGCGGGTATTCAGTCTCGATGTAGTAGCGAAATTCCCAGATCTGCGAAGTGCGATCTGGCCGGAAGACAAATAGCCACAGCAAGTCAGTGTAATCGCAGAGTGGGAGGCAGTATTTGAGCAGGTCCAGCGACGTGGCGTCTACCCATTGCATATCGCTGAGGTTGATCACGAGCGGCCCCTGTTGTGTGAGCGCCTCGACCCAACTGCGCAGCGTGAGGAAGAATTGCTGGCGCAGGCTGTCGGCGTCGAGACGCCTGATCTGCTCGGCGTGGTCAGCTTCCAGTGGAAGTGACAGCAGCGTCGCCAGGTCGGGATAATACTCATCGGCATGATCGCCCCACAGCATCTCGGCTTGTTGGTAGAGACGGTCGCGCGTTTTCTCCTGCGGCTCGTCCGAACGGATACCGAGCCAGTTGCGTAGCATGTCTTGCCACACCGCATAGGGTTGCGACTGGGTGTAAGAGCGGCAGCGCCCGCGCAGCCATATGACGCCGATCTCCGCATCTGCGGAGGGGGTGGGGTAGGTTGGCTGGCCGACCTCGGCGCCTTTGTCACGCGCTTCGGCCAAGAGCGCGTTTTGCCGGGCGAAATACTGGCGCACTTCATTGGTGAGCAGTGATTTGCCCATCCCATGTTCGCCCGTAAGGATGACAATGCCGCCAATGCCATCACTTAGGTCTTCGATGCAAGCTTTGAGACTGTCAACCTCTGCGTCGCGCCCGATGAGCGGGCTGGGTAGCTCATATTCGGGCTTTTCCAGGCTGACGTAGGGCGCAAGAGGCCGGTAGACAGCGACGGGTGTGCTCACGCCCTTGACCTTGATCTCGCCGAGCGGTAGCCACTCGAACTGTGAGGTGGTGAGACGGAACGTGTTCTCACTCACCAGCACGGTGCCGGGTTCGGCGGCGGTTTCCATGCGCGCGGCAAGCGCGATGGCCTCGCCCATAGCCGTTTCTTCCCGGTACTGGCGGTCGTTGCCCACGCTGGTGACGATGACCTCGCCCGTGTTGACGCCCACGCGCAGCGCCAGGCTGATGCCCTCGCGTTTTTCCAGGTCAGCGGCGAACGGTTGCAGTGCCGACTGCATCGCCAGGGCCGCCAGCACCGCGCGCTCCGGGTCGTCCTCGTGCGCCGTCGTCGTCCCGAAGAAGGCAACCAGGCCATCCCCACGGAATTGATCGACTTTGCCGCCGAAACGGTAGATCTCCGTTTCCAGGATCTGGAGGACGCGGTTCATCATCTTGACCCACGCCTCGGTGCCGACCTGTTCCATCAGATCGGTGGAACCTTTGACGTCCGCGAGGATGATCGTTGCCAGGCGGCGTTCCCCTTCGAGTGGAGCTAGATCGCCGGGTTCTGCTGGGCCGGTCGATGCGCTAGAAAGCGCGCTGGGAGGCGTGCCAGGAGGCGCACCTTCCGGCACACTTTCTCGGATGCTTTCCGGTGCGCCAGCAAATGCCTGATCTGGTATGCGTTCTGGGGGAACCTCCTGTGTCCGCAGCGGAATAACGTCGAATGCGGAAGCGGCGCTGAGGGGATTGCCGCACTCGCTGCAAAAGCGATGGGCGCGCGGATTTTTCGTCCCGCAGGCCGGACAGACCAGCCGGAGACGCGCGCCGCACATCCCACAGAATTTATGTCGTGCGCGAACCTTGAAGCCGCACTCAGGACACTTCATGAATCATGATGAATCATGAATCATGAATCATGAATCATGATTCATGATTTAGTAATAGGCGTTCAGGGCCATACGGAAACGTTTGGCGAGTTCGACCATGATATCCACGGCCATTTCGCCATCCCGCCTCAGCACGCCGAGGAAGTTCTCGCGGGGGAGAATGAGGCACTCGGTCGATTCGGTGGCGATAACCGATGCGGTGCGCGGGCCGTTGTCGAGCAGGGCTAACTCGCCAAAGAAGTCCCCAGGCCCAAAGGTGTTGACTACCGCCTTGCTGCCGTCGGCCTTCTCGCGCACGGCCTCGGCTTTTCCGGATGCAATGACGAAGAATCCGTACCCATCGCGGCCCTGCGGCACAATCACCTCGCCGGGAGCGCACGTACGATCGACGAAAATCCGCGCTAGGTTTTGGATTTGGCGCTTCTTCAAATTTTCAAAGAGGGGGACTTTACAGAGAATCTCGATTGCTCGTTCCAGGTCTGCCATAATGATTCCTCCTTAAGCTGGGCTGGTAACCTATTGTTTTATTATAGTTCAATGATGAAAGTGTGCAACCGGGAATACGTTTAAAGACGCTTGCGCGCCACCTCGTGTCGAGTGCGCCGGAATTGGTTCAGTGCATTGCCAATTGGAAGAAGGTGCCCCACACTATTAGCCTGTCACAGTCCCAGGTGTTGCATATCGTTCAATCTGTTCAACACCGGTCCAATACGCTGAAATTCAACCTCTGTTAGCGAAGTGTTGCCCAGCGCGAACTGCCAGTAATCGCCCAGGGACTTATGCAGCAGCAGGCACAGCAGCGCCCGGATCGCGCCGCCGTGCGAGGCGATGAGCACCGTCTGCTCGGGATGCGCGCGCCGGATGTCATCAAGAGCCGCGTGGACCCGCGCTGCGAGCTGCGCCAACGTCTCGCCGCCCGGCGGAGCGTGGTGGACGCGGTCGGCATTCCACCAGGCTACCGTCTCCGGGAACGCGGCCTCCATCTGCGGATACGTCAACCCGTGCCATTCCCCAAAGCTCATCTCCCGCCAGCGCGGATCGAGGCGCACGTCGAGCGTGTGATGCCGCGCAATCGCGTGTGCCGTCTCCGCCGCCCGGCAGAGGTCGCTGGCGTAGATCGCGTCCAGCGGCGTCATCGCCAACCGCCCGGCGATGGCCTCCGCCTGCCGCAGTCCCGCCGCGCTCAAGGGTACGTCGGTCTGTCCCTGATAGCGTCCTTCGGCGTTCCACGCTGTCTCGCCATGGCGGACTAAGAATAATCGTAAACTCATATCAATCCTTCGAAAACATAAGCGGATTATACATAAAATCTGGCGAATGAGTATTTTCGCCGGAAGCGGATTGCCAATTTCAGATAAGCGTGTTATATAAACGCTAGTACAGCAAGGCGCAAGTTCTTTCCCGCATAGGGGTACTCAGAGGGGATCGGCAGATTCCCGACGTCTGCATATAGCCGGTGATCTGGCGATCCCCTTGAAGCTATAAATCAGGATGGGATTTACGCCGCGCCGTAACATGCATTTTTTAGGAGGCAATCATGACCGGTATCATCATTCAATGGGTTCGTACTGCGCAGGGCGCCGGAGAACGTCTGAAGCATCAGATCCCCCTTCGGTTTGTAGATCAGCCTGCGCCTGACCTGGCGTCTGTTACGGTGGACGCCGGCACGCGTTTCCAAACCCTCGAAGGGTTCGGCGGCGCGTTCACCGAGGCGGCAGCGGTCACGTTGTACAAGATGCCGCCGGAGCAGCAGGCCGAAATCCTCAAGGCGTACTTCGATCCCCAGGCGGGACACGGCTACACGCTTTGCCGGACGCATATCAACAGTTGCGACTTCTCGCTGGGTAACTACGCTTACGACGAGGTGGATGGCGACGTGGAACTCGTGCATTTCTCCATCGACCGCGACCGGCAAGCGTTGATGCCCATGATCAAGGCAGCGATGGACGTTGCGGGTGGGGGGCTCAAGCTCTTCGCCTCGCCGTGGAGCCCGCCCGCGTGGATGAAGACCAACGGCGAGATGAACCACGGCGGCAAGCTCAAGCCGGAATACCGCGACGCCTGGGCGCGCTACTACTGCCGCTACATTCACGAGTACGAGAAAGCGGGGATTCCCATCTGGGGCCTGAGCGTGCAGAATGAGCCATTGGCAGTCCAGACCTGGGATTCCTGCATCTACACGGGCGAGGAGGAGCGCGATTTCGTCCGCGATTACCTCGGCCCGGCGCTGGAACGCGAAGGGCTGGCGGACGTCAACCTCATCATCTGGGACCACAACCGCGACCTGCTCTACGAACGCGCCAAAATCGTGCTGGACGATCCGGCGGCGGCGCGCTACGTGTGGGGGACAGGCTTCCACTGGTACGTCGTCGATGCGTTTGACAACGTGCAGCGGGTGCACGATGCCTATCCCGATAAGCACCTGCTCTTCACCGAAGGTTGCCAGGAAGGCGGGCCGCATCTTGGCGAGTGGGCCGTGGGTGAGCGCTACGCCCGCTCGATGCTCCACGACCTCAACCGCTGGACGGTGGGGTGGGTGGATTGGAACCTGGTGCTGGACGAGATCGGCGGGCCGAACCACGTGGGCAACTATTGCAGCGCGCCCATCATCGCCGACACGCGCACAGGCGAAGTGCTCTACCAGTATTCCTACGACTACATCGGCCACTTCTCGCGCTACATCCGCCCCGGCGCGCAGCGCATCATCGCCGCGCCGACGTGCGACGAATTGGAAACGACGGCGTTCGTCAATCCTGACGGGCAGATCGCCGTCGTCGTGCTCAACCGCACGGAGAAGGATGTGCCCTTCGCGCTCAAGTTCGCCGGGCAAGTCGCCGTCACCGACAGTCCGGCGCACTCGATCCAGACGTATTGCTGGTGATGGGTAATTGGAGATTGGGAATCAGTAATCAGTAATCGGGGATTGGGAATCAAGCTGGCGTCTTTCCCAATCCCCAGTTACCAGTTGCCGATTACCAATCCCTACACTTGTTATGGAATGTCCTTTATGTCTACACTCAGAGACGGAACGCGTGCAGGGACCGGACGCGCGCCGGTACTATGTGTGCGACACTTGCGCGTTGATCTTTGTCGATCCGGCTCAGCATCTATCGCCGGATGAGGAGCGGGCGCGCTATCTGCTTCACCAGAACAGCCGGCAGGATCATGACTACGTGGCGTTTCTGAACCGGCTTCTCCGGCCGCTGTTGCCGTATCTCGATGCCGGCGCGCGTGGACTCGATTACGGCTGCGGCCCTGTGCCGGTCTTGTCGCATTTAGCGCGGGAGCAGGGTATCGTCTGTGACGATTACGACCCGTTTTTTGCGGACGGCGCGCTAAATCCACCTTATGGCGTGGTTTTCGCCTCTGAGTGTTTCGAACACTTTCACCGCCCGGCAGCAGAGATGGCGCGCATACTGGCTTTGTTGCAACCGGGTGGACTTTTGGGGATCATGACCGAACGCTGGACGACGCCGGCGGCGTTTGCAGGGTGGTACTACGCGCAGGCCCCGACGCACGTGTGCTTTTATCACGCGGACACGTTCGACTTTCTGTGTGACCGCTTTGGTTTGACGCCCATGTGGCGAGATGAGAAGCGTGTCATCATCCTCCGGCGCAATGTGGCCGGAGTGCGTGAACAGTAGTTACGTACTTATGAACACGAACAAGGATTCTTACCGCGGAGCACGCAGAGTTCGCAGAGTTTTTATGCTTTTTCTCTGCGTGCTCAGCGATCTCTGCGGTGAAAAAATAAGGGCCGCGCAATGACTGTGTGAACATCAAGGAAATGAGGTGTGTCAATGAGCTTGTTATTCAATCCTGGCGCCTTTGGTGCATTGAGCTTGCCCAATCGTCTTGTGCGTTCGGCCACTGCGGAGCGCATGGCGGACGATGACGGCCATCCGCTGCCTGAACTTGCTTCCCTGTACCGCGACCTGGCGCGCGGCGGGGTGGGGCTGATCATCACCGGGCACATGTACGTGCATCCTGCGGGACGGTGTCATCTGGGCATGACGGGCATCTACGACGACGCGTTGATCCCCGGACTGGCGGCGCTGGTCGATGCTGTGCATCATGAGGGTGGCAAAATCGCCGTGCAGATCAATCACGGCGGGATGCAATGCGCCCGCGAGAGCGTCGCCGGAACCATAGCGCCCTCGGCGGTGGACGCGTCGTTCCTGCTGCAGCCCGCGCGCGAGATGACGCCGGACGAGATCGCCACCGCCATCGACGCTTACGCGCAGGCGGCCCGCCGCGCTAAAGCTGCCGGGTTCGACGCGGTGCAACTGCACGGCGCGCACGGCTATCTGATCAACCAGTTCCTCTCGCCGTTCGTCAATCGTCGCTCCGACGCGTGGGGCGGTGATCTGGAGAATCGGATGCGCTTCCTGCGCGCTGTTTGTACGGCAGTGCGTGCCCAGGTTGGGCCGGATTACCCGCTGTTCATCAAGTTTGGGATGGTGGACGGCGTCGAGGGCGGCCTGACGCTCGCTGAAAGCGTGCGCGTTGTGGCGGGGCTGGCGGAGATGGGCCTGGACGCGGTCGAACTCAGCGGCGGGATTACCGCAGGGACCATCCAGAACTCCAAAGCGGGCGTGCGCGCCCCTGAGGATGAGGCCTACTTTCGCCATTTCGCGCAAGCGGCGCGCCCTGTCACGTCTTTGCCGCTGATGCTCGTCGGCGGTTTCCGTTCGCGGCAGGTGATGGACGATGTGCTGGACTCTGGCGATGTGGACTTCATCTCGCTGTGCCGTCCGCTCATCGCCGAACCGGACCTTCCACTGCGTCTGCAAGCCGGGCAAACCCGCGCCGCCTGCATCTCCGGCAACCGTTGTTGGCCCAAAGCGGAAGGCGAAGGCATTGCTTGCCGGTGTTTGGATTAGCTTTCAGCGGTCAGCTATCAGCGATCAGCGGTCAGCCGGAACGGTAGGTGTTGGCGCATGGTTCAACCACCAAACCACCAAACCACCAAACCACCAAACCACCAAACCACCTAACCACCGAACTGCTACTGTGATAAGGAGGACACAATGAATCTACACATCTACAAGACAAAAGATGATATGGGCATGGCGGCGGCAGGGCAGACGGCGCAGTGGCTCAACGCGGCGATTGCGGCGCGTGGAGAGGCGAACTTGATCCTTGCCACAGGCGCGAGCCAGTTTGAGATGTTGGAAAGCCTCGTTCTTCAGGACGTGGATTGGTCGAAGGTGACGGTCTTCCATCTGGATGAATACATCGGGTTGCCTGAGACACACCCGGCAAGCTTCCGCAAGTATCTCAAGGAGCGTTTCGTGGATAAGCTGCCAGAGTTGCGGATGTTCCACTACGTCAACGGCGAGGCCGCCGATCCGGCCGCCGAATGCGCGAGATTGGGCGCCCTCATTGCCGCGCATCCCATCGACGTGGCGTGCATTGGCATCGGCGAGAACGGGCACCTGGCGTTCAACGATCCGCCCGCCGACTTCGAGACCGAGGAACCCTACATTGTCGTGGACCTGGACGAGGCCTGTCGCCGCCAGCAGTTGGGCGAAGGCTGGTTCCCCACGCTCGCGGATGTGCCCGCGCAGGCGATTTCGATGAGCATCCGGCAAATCATGAAGAGCGCCGCTATCGTCTGCACCGTCCCCGACGCGCGCAAGGCGCAGGCCGTGAAAGGCGCGGTCGAAGGCCCGGTGACGAATCTGCATCCCTCGTCGATTTTGCAGCAGCATCCGCAGTGCGACCTGTTCCTCGACGAACCGGCAGCGGTACTTTTACGTAATGCGTGATGGTTGAGAGGGCAATTCACGTATCACGAGTCACGCATCACGCGAAAAGGATGTGTCAAGGTGAATTATCGCTCTGGTTTTGTGGATTTGCAGGTCAACGGCTTTCTGGGCGTGGATTTCTCCAGCCCAGACTTGACCGAAGTAGATTTCGTCCGCGCGTGCCGGGCGTTGTTGGCGCAGGGGACGGCAGCGTTTTTGCCGACGGTGATCACCAGCTCACTCGATGCCTATGCCCATAATTTGCCGTTGATGGCAGAGGTGATGGCGCGCGAAGAATTCGCGTGCGAGGAATTCCAGGGCCGCCTATTAGGCTTTCACCTGGAAGGTCCTTTTATCTCACGAGTGCCGGGTGCGGTAGGCGCACACAATCCGGCCTACGTTCGCGATCCCGATACTGCGCTGCTGGAGCAACTGCTCGGTTGGACAGATGGGCGCGTGCGCTTGCTCACACTGGCGGCAGAATTGCCCGGCGCGGATGACCTGGCGCGCTGCGCCGTAGAGCGAGGGATCGCCGTCTCGATCGGACATTCGCTCTACACGACTGACGATCTGGACCGGCTGGCGGACGCTGGCGCGACGGCGCTCACGCACTTCGGCAACGGCGTACCAAACGTACTGCCGCGCCACGACAACCCTTTGTGGGCCGGAGTGGCGCACGACGCGTACACGGCGATGTGCATCACGGATGGGCATCACCTGCCTGCGCCGGTGATCAAGACGGTGGCGCGGGTCAAGGGCGCGGACAAGTTCATCGTTGTCAGCGACGCGTCGCCGGTGGCGGGATTGCCGCCGGGCCGCTATCATTTTCTGGATAACGACGCGATCCTGGAGCCTTCAGGCCTTTTCCATAACCCAGATAAACAGTGCCTCGTGGGCTCTTCAGCAACGATGCGACAGTGTATGGCGCACTTAGCCAGCCTCGGAGAACTTTCCATCGCCGAACTGCATCAAGTGAGCGTCACGAACCCCCTAGACCTTATCGGCATTGACTACAATGTTGATGGAACGCCAGAATGCTTGACAAATCACCAAGTCACGCTAGAATGAATTCCGTTCTGAGAGTTTACGAGTATTGATGATTATGCGACCAAACGCAGTGCAAATTTACGATATTCTGGGTGCGAAGAAGCCGGACCGCTAGGTCCGGGAATTTGTGCTGAACGAGATCGAACCGGCCCTAGTCAAAGACAAAGACTAGGGCCGGTTTTTTTGTTTCCGAGGAATAATATGATACATCAGCAGTTGCCGTATGCGGGTAAAGTCATCAAGGTCAAGCGCGATAAGCCAGACAATGTCTGGATAGCTGCGTTTGCCCAAGACAATTGAGGGGGTGTCACAAGGCCAGCTTCCAGATAACGGAGAAGCTGGCCTTTTTTGTTGTGGCAAAGGTTTCGAATAATCCAAGAAAGGAGAGAGGGACATGGCATTGGATCAGTTTGCTATCATTGAATCGACGTTGCGTGAGGGGGAACAGTTCGTGGGGGCGAGCTTTACCACCGCGCAGAAGGTCGAAATCGCGCGGCTTCTGGACGCGTTCGGCGTGGAGTGTCTGGAGCTGACGTCGCCGTTGGCATCTCCGCAGAGCTACGAGGATGCGAAGGCCATCACGCGACTGGGGCTTAACTGTCACGTGCTGACGCACGTCCGCTGCCGGATGGAGGATGCCAAACTGGCGCTTGAGACAGGCGTGGACGGACTCGACGTCGTCATCGGAACATCGTCGATGCTGCGCGAATTCAGCCATGGCAAGGAGATCGACGAGATCATCGATCTTGCGCTTGAGGTCGTCGCGTTTGTGCGCTCGCAGGGGATTCGCGTGCGCTTCAGTACCGAGGACTCGTTTCGCAGCGACGCGCGCGATCTCTTCCGTATCTATGAGGCGGTGGACAAGATCGGCGTGCATCGTGTAGGGATTGCGGATACGGTAGGTGTTGCGACGCCGCGCCAGGTCTACGAGCTGGTTCGCGAACTGCGTCAGCGTGTCACCTGCGACATCGAATTCCACGGGCACAACGACGCTGGCTGCGCCATCGCCAACGCCTTCGAGGCGCTCGATGCTGGCGCGACGCACGTGGACACGACGGTCCTCGGTATCGGCGAGCGCAACGGCATCACGCCGCTGGGGGGATTGATCGCCCGGCTGTACGCCACCAATCGGGCGTCGGTCGCCAAGTACGATCTGCCGCTTTTACGCGCCATCGACAACACGGTCGCACAATTTGTGGGTGTGGATGTGCCCTTCAACAACTACATCACCGGGATCGCGGCCTTTACGCACAAGGCGGGCATTCACGCCAAGGCGATTCTCAACAACCCGGAAACCTACGAAATCCTCGATCCACAGGCCTTCGGGTTGACCCGCTACATCAGTATCGCGCACCGTCTTACCGGCTGGAATGCGATCAAAAACCGCTCGGAGCAACTCGGCCTGGCGCTGGACGACGATCACATCAAAGCGATCACCGCGCATATCAAGGCGCTCGCCGACGAAAAGGCGCTCTCGCTGGATGACGTGGATGCGTTGCTGCGCCGTTGGGCAAATGGTGGGGGTGGGTAGGTGTAGGAGCAAACAGGGCGTTTCTGCGATCGCAGAAACGCCCTGTGCATTGTGAAGAGATGGACTAGATGGAAGATGGACTACATAATGTCCAGCACGCGGCTGAAGCGGGCCGCCAACTCTTGCAGCACGGCGACAGCCATATCTGCATCTTCACGGAGCAGGCCGAGGAAATCCCATCGTGTCAGGACCAGGCAGCACGTTGGCTCGGTCGCCACGACCGAGGCAGTGCGCAGCCGCTCGGTCAGCAGCGCCATCTCGCCGAAGAAATCGCCTACTTCGAGTTCGTGTAGGGTAACCCCTGTCCCATCCAACTGTTCGCGGATAACCTCGACCTGGCCTTCTATGATGACGAAAAATCCTTCACCGCCTTTGCCTTGCGTGACGATTGTCTCACCTGGATCATACGTGCGCTCGACGAAGCGTTTCCCCACTTGTTCGATCTGCCGCCGGTTCAGCCCGCGGAACAGCGGCGTGCGTTGCAAGACGATCAATCTATCAGCGACAGCCATATCACACCCCCTTCAGTTTTAGCTCTTCGGCGCGATGACACGCCACGAAGTGATCCGGCTTGAGTTCGCGGAATTCCGGCGTCTCTATTTCGCATCTTTCTATAGCATAGCGGCACCGGGGATGGAAGTAACAGCCTGACGGTGGGTTGGAAGGATCGGCTACGTCACCCTGCATGATGATGCGCTCGGATTTGTACAGCGGGTCGGGCTTCGGCACCGCCGACATTAGTGCCTCGGTATAGGGATGCAACGGGGCGTTGTAGAGCGCGTCGGACTCGGCCATCTCAGCAATCTTGCCGACGTACATCACCGCGACGCGATCGGAGATGTGCTGCACGACGCTGAGGTCGTGAGCAACGAAGACAAACGCGAGGTTGAAGTCACTCTGCAAGTCCTGCAACAGATTCAGCGTTTGTGCCTGGATGGAGACATCCAGCGCTGAAACCGGTTCGTCGCAGAAGATGATCTTGGGATTCAGCGATAACGCGCGCGCGATGCCGATGCGCTGGCGCTGCCCGCCGGAGAACTCGTGAGGATAGCGCCGGATGTGCTCGCGGCGCAGCCCCACCCGTTCCAGCAGGTTGATCACCGTATCTTCCATTTCCTTACCGACCTTCATCCCATGAATTACCATCGGCTCCGAAACGATATCGAAGACCGACATCCGAGGATTCAGCGAGTTGACGGGATCCTGAAACACCATCGAAATCTCTCGCCTGACGCGTTTCATCTGGTCTTTGCTAAGATCGAAGAGATTGACAACCTCCTCGGTGTTGCCAGGCGAGAGAGCGTCGGTTTTGTAATACGCGGCACCGCCGGTAGGTTCGTAGAGGCGGATTACCGTCCGGCTGGCTGTGGTCTTCCCGCAGCCACTCTCCCCTACGAGACCCAGCGTTTCACCTCTGCGGAGGTAGAAACTGACATCGTCCACGGCCTTTACATTGCCCACGACCTTTCTAAGGAGTCCCTTCTGGATGGGGAACCACTTCTTCAGTCCCTGCACATCCAATAGAATCGTGTCATCGTTAGTTATCATGCGTTCAGCCATGTTTGTTCTACCTCCTATACATTCTCATAAAGCAAGCAGCGCGCCCAGTGATCAGGCTCCACCTCAACCCAACTCGGAGCGATCCGGTCGCACTTGCCCGGCATGAATGAGGGACAGCGAGGGTGGAAGACGCATCCGGAGGGGAGATGGAAGGGATCGGGCACCATGCCCTTGATGGAAGCCAGGCGCTCACTGCTGCGCTTGCCCACTTTCGGGATGGACTCGAGCAGCGCGCGCGTATACGGGTGCTTGGGTTCGTAGAAAACCTTGACTGTGCTGGCTTTTTCCACCTGCTTGCCCATATACATCACGACGATCTCGTTAGCCATCTCTGCGACCACGCCCAGGTTATGGGTGATGAACATGATGGCCATGTCCACTGTCTCTTGCAACTCACGCATCAGGTCGAGGATCTGTGCCTCGATGGAGACGTCGAGCGCTGTCGTCGGCTCATCGGCGATTAGCATGAACGGCTCACATGAGAGCGCGATAGCGACCATCACACGCTGCCGCTGCCCGCCGGAGAGCTGATGTGGATAGGCATCCACTCGCTCCTCCGGCTTTGGGATCCCCACCTTGCGCAACATATCGATGGAAATCTGGCGAGCCTCTTCCTTTGTCACAGGCCGGTACTTCGTAATCTTTTCAGCCATCTGTTCCCCGACCGGAATCCGGCGGTGAAGATCTAGCGCCTCGCCGATCAAGGTTCCCGTGGTGTACACGGGCGTCAGGGAGCTCATCGGCTCCTGAAAGATCATGGCAAATTCGCCACCCCGGATCGAGCGAATCGTGCTGCCGTCCGGATCGAGGTTTGTGATATCTACGATCTCTGGGGGTTTGCTTGGGTCAAACTTGTCTCGACGATGATAAAGGATCTTGCCGCTCACAATCTTCCCCGGCTTGGGGATCATCCGCATCGCGGCTTTAGCTGTGACCGATTTCCCACAGCCGCTCTCGCCGATCACGCCTAGCGTTTCCCCTCGGTTTACAGTATAGGTCACGCCATCCACAGCGTGGACCGTCCCGTCGCGCACTTCGAAGTCCACCCGCACGTCTTTGATTTCAAGTAACGGTTCAGCCATTGTTCTCTCCTTTACCGTCCACCGTAGGGGTCCATCGCATCGCGCAACCCGTCCCCAAGCATGTTGAAAGCCAGGACGGCCAGGATGATGAATGGGACCGGGATCAACCACCAGGGCGCGAAGCGGATCGCGCGGATGCTGCTGACTTCCTGAAGCAGGACGCCCCAACTGGTCAGCGGTGGGCGCAGCCCCAGTCCCAGCCAGCTCAGGGCTGTCTCCGAGAGAATCATGCCGGGGATCATCAGGGTGGCGGTGACGATAGCGTGGCTCAGCGTGCCCGGCAATAGATGCCGGAACATAATGCGCCGGTCGCTTGCGCCAGCGCTCTGCGCCGCCAGGACGTACTCGCGTTCACGTAGCGACAGGATAAGGCCGCGGAATTGGCGTGCCAACGTACCCCAGTTGATGAAAACGAGAATCAGCGTCAGCATGAAATACACTACGATAGGTGACCAGGTAATGGGGATGGCTGCCGACAGCGCCATGAACAGCGGAATTTGCGGGAAGGCGCCCACGAACTCCGTGAGGCGCATAACGAGGATGTCGGTTACCCCACCATAGTAGCCAGAGATTGCGCCCATCACCATCCCCAAGAAGAGCGTGAGTCCCTGCCCTATCAATCCCAACAGCAGCGAGAGACGCCCGCCATAGATGATGCGCGAAAGGACATCGCGTCCCGTGCGATCCGTCCCGAACAGGAAAACGGTGCCCTCTGGGTATTTCTCTGTGTTGATGCCAAACAGATGTATCCTGCTGGGAATGAGTCCTAGCAGCTTGTAAGGCTCTGCTTTGACGAAGAAGGAGATCGGGTAGATCTGATTCTTATCCACATTCCATGTCCGCCTGCGCGCCACAGCGTCGATTTCCACTTCCAGACCGTAGACGGCAGGACGCAAGCTAAACGCTCCATCGGGATTTTTGAAGACCAGGGGTTGTGGGCGCGCCTCCAGGAGATCGGATTGGGAGTTCACGCGATAGGGTGCAAAGAACTCGGCAAAAAGCCCACAGATCACGTAGAAGAGGATCAGCATGATTCCCCCAACGATCGCCAGTTTATTCTTTTTGAACCGCCACCAGACCAGGCCCCAATATGCCTGACTTAGATCTCCCTTTTCCTGGCCCACGACGGGTTCAGGTTCTTGTTTTTCCACGATTAGTGGCTGTTGCTCTGACATTGTCTCATCCTCCTTTCAGTCCAGGCGGATGCGCGGATCGAGCGCAGCCAGCATCAGGTCGCCAACCAGCGTGCCGACCATCGTCATCAGAACGATAAACACCAGCACCGTTCCGGCAAGGAACATGTCCTGTACCTGTAGAGCCTGCACGAAGAGCGGGCCGATCGTAGGTAAGTTCAGCACCGTCCCGACCAGCGCATCCCCGGCGATAACACCGGGAAGATAATCGGCCGTCAAGATGACGACGAGCGGGTTGATGGCGACGCGCACCGCGTGCTTCCAGGTCACTTTCCCGTTTTTTAATCCCCGCGCGCGCGCTGCTTCCACAAAGGGCTGGCCCAACGTCTCCAACAGGTTGCCGCGCATAAGCCGCACCAAACCTGCCGTCCCCGTGACCGCGCTGATCAGTGCCGGGATCCAGAGGTGTTTCAGCAGATCGACGACGCGGGCCCAACTCCAGGGTGCATCGATAAACTCGCGTGAGAACAGTCCGCCTACTTCTACCTTCAACACCATCATCGAGAAGAAGAGGACCAAGAGGGCTAACAGGAAACCTGGCATTCCCAAACCTAAGAAACTTAGTGTGGTGACGATCTGATCACCGAGGGAGTACTGGTGCGTAGCGGAGTATACGCCGATGGGGATAGCTAAACACCAGATGATGGTGATACTCGCCAGAGATAGGATCACCGACATCAGGGCGCGCTGCCCGATGATCTCCTTAACCGGTCGTTCAAACTGAAAGGATTCGCCGAAGTCACCCTTGACGAAATTGGTGACCCAGTTCCAGTACCGTACCATGATGGGTTGATCGAGCTTGTACCGCGCGCGATACTCATCAATTCGTTGCGCGGCGCTGCGATCACCACGCGCCTGGAGCTCCTGAAGCTTCTGGGTGAGGAAGTCGCCTGGCGGCAACTCGATGATGAGGAAGCTGACGAAGGAAACCAGCACTACCATGATCACCATGTAGAGTATACGCCTCGCGATATATGATAGCATTCCTACCTCCTTCCTGCGGTTGAGAATACGTTAACCGACGAAAAACGCTCAGCACGCACAGTCGGGCAATGCGGGCACGATTAGGAAATCGCAGCTATAATTAGATGTTTGTGCGCGCAAATGAAAATCGTGGAGGAGGGAAGTAGCTTCCCCCCTCCACAATGCTTACCTATTTATCCATCCACCACTGCTCAGGATGGCCATTGCCGGGCGTGCCAGGTGCCCAAGGGCCGGTCACGCCGAACTCCAAGATATTGCGCATGTAGTTCTTAGCGACCACAGGCATGGCCTGATCGCCGGTCGCGCCGAGATAGAAGGGCCCCTGCTCGATGTAGACGTCCACGGCCTCCCAGATCAGCTCGTGGCGCTTCTCCTCATCGGGCTCCTGTAGGCCTCGCCTGTAGATCTCTTGCAGACGAGCAGCCGGGCTGCCCGGCTCGGGCTCCCATCCTTGCTCGCCACCAGTCGAGTAATAAGCGCCCTGCCGCGGGAATCCGCGCGTTCCTTCACCAATACCACGGATCGGGAAAATCCAGTCGGGATAGGTCCAGAGGTCGAGCTCAGAAACATGGCCCGTCTTGAGCATATAGAGACCGTAGTCACTGCGGATCCCGTCCTCCGGTGTGCCGTCCACGTTGTTGATCAACACCTTGACCCCCACATCCTCGAGGTTCTCCTTGTAGACTTCAAGGAAAGGCGTGTTCAGCATGATGTTGCCCCAGTTGTTGAGATCGATGACAAGGGTGAACTCTGTTCCGCTGGGGAGGTCGCGCCATCCATCACCGTCGGCGTCCACGAGCCCTGCTTTGTCGAAGTACTCCTTGGCTAGGTCCGGGTTGTACTCCACGTAGGCATTGGCCCACTTGTTGAACATCTCTTGCCCCTCCGGGCTGGCGAAGTGCCACGATTGTGGGCTGATGGTCATATTCTTGATGTCGCCGATACCCTCCCAGACTACGTCCAGGACGCGTTGGCGGTTCATCGCGTGCGACAGCCCGATGCGGAAGTCCTGGTTGCGCAGGAGTTCGCGGATCTCTACTGCCTCATCCGTTTCTTTCGCCGGATCGTACTCCTGCATTTCGCTGTAGTCCATGTTGATCATGATCCCAGGCCAGGCGCCGGCACCGTTCATCCAACCGGGCACCAGGCGGAAATCGCCGGCTTCAGCGTTCTCATTGAGCAACGGGATCTGTGTGGGGTCTTCAACGCCACGGAAGACGGCGTCATAGCGACCCTGAGCAACCTGTAGTGTACGAACCTCAGCGTCCTGCACGAGTTCGACGCGCAGATAGTCGATGTAGGGCAGTTGGTTGCCTTCCGCGTCGACCTTCCAGTAGTAGGGATTGCGCTCGAAGAGCCAGGACTCTCCCGGGGTGTACTCCTTGAGACACCACGCGAACAGGCATGGATAACCTGGCGTCTCAGCGTAGCGGTTCATCAAGTCGAGCTCGGTGTACCCATCGTCACCGGGCTTGCCGTCGTAGTCGGGATGATACTGTTTGAGGAAGTGAGCAGGCGTCATCAGTGGTTCCCACTCCCAGAAGCCCTGGGCCAAGATGTAGGGCATGATGTAGTTGGGCTTGTCATACTTGAGCACCCAGGTGTAGTCGTCGGGGAACTCCATCGTGATGGGCGTTCCATCGCTGTTGCGGGCATACCACGGGACGTTGCGGGTTTTGAAGTTTTCGTTCTTTGCCAGATCTTCCCACCAAAATTTCAGGTCGGCAGTGGTCCAAGGCTCGCCGTCGGACCACTTAAGGCCCTTGCGGAAGTGGAAGGTGATCGTCTTGTCATCATCGGTCCACGTGGGCATCTCGGTCAACAGGCCAGGCTCATACCCCGTCAGGTCGGGTTTCCAGCGGACGGGCGGATCGTAAAGCCACATTTTGATGTGACCCATACCACTATCACCTGTCACAGCATTCAACGTGCCGCCGTATTTGCCGATGGAATCGACGACGTCGATGACTTGCACATCTGCAGGCAGACGTTCCTCAACCGGGGGCAGGCCCATCGAATCCAGCATCGGAGATTGCTTATATTGGCTGGGTGCCGGTTCCTCTTTGGTCTCCGGAACGGCGGTAGCCGCTGGGGCTTGGGTTGTAGGCTCGGCCGTTGGCTTGGTGCAGGCTGAGGCCAGCATCGACAACGCCATCAACACACTAAACAGTAGAAACAGTCGCTTCTTCATTACAAAACCTCCTTCGAGTTTACTATGTGAAATTGGGAAATGGGTTTCATTGTCGTTGTGTATATTTGTATGGTACACCTCCTTAATTGAACTTGAACCGAAAACATACTTAGATTTACACCCTCCAAAACGGTTTGTCGTTGGCGGAGTGTTTACACCAATAAGGCCAGGGCCTGCGTCGTGCGCTGCACGGTCTCTTCTATCGGTGCATCTTCCCAGAGGATTTTCTGGAGCATATCCTGTAAGAAGAGGGAAGCATGCAGGTAATTGTTCAAAAATGGACGTGGGCGCGCCAATTCAAGGAATGGGATGATCCGCTCCAGCCAGGGATGCCCGCCGCTGCTCAGGCTGGCGTTGATATCCCGGTGTGGTGCAATTTGTAAATGTTCTTCGCAATATGCCTTTAGTGTCTCCGGCGTGGAAACTTGTTTGAGAATCTCGGTACAGAGTTCGCCCTCTGGCGACTGTCGTAAAATCGCCCAACTGGTGCCGCCTAGCGACATCACCTGCGGGGATGCCAGCGTTGGGCGCGGCGCCGGTATGAACCCCAGATGCGCGACGGCGTCTTCTTCCTCGGTCCAGTCGGACTCGTCCTGGATGTGTGGCCACTCGTAGCTGCCGCCCAGCGTCATCGGAGCCATACCCTTGGCCAGGTGATTGGTGAAGTCCCACCAGTGGAAGTTGACGACCTCGGACGGCAGATAGTGGCGTCGCCGCACCGAGATCCGGCGCAGAAAACGTAGCGCCTCACTGATGGCCGGATCATCTAACCGTGCATCAGCCCTCCCCGTCATTTGCGCGCCAGCGGCCCAAAAGAATGGGATCAGCAAATTGATCAACGCTTCTCCAGCGGCTGTACCGACAGGGATGACGACCGCATACTGATTGTTATAGCGCTTTTGTACTTCGGGTAGTGCAAAATGGTCGATTATTCCTAACCAGGTATCCCAAGTTTCCGGTGGCGCGATGCCTTCGGCTTCAAACCAGTCTCGCCTATACCACAGTCCGGACACGTCCGCTTGCACGGGTACGCCGTAGAGCTGGCCGTCTACGGTGTTGTTGAGGGCTACCGGCGGCTCCAGGCTTTGGGTCAGTTCGCGCGCCCACTGTTGATCGAGCTTGTCCAGGGGGGCGATGTACCCGGTGCGCGCGTAGTCGGGAATCCATACATAGTCCATTGGCACAATGTCCGGTGCCTCACCCTGGGCGACCGTCCGCCGCAACTGGCGGTGAAAGTCGTCGCGGGAGCACATCGTCACTTTTAGTTTGACTTCCTGATCGGGGTGGTGCAGGTTCCAGGCGTGGACGGCGCTTTCCATAGAGCCGAGCCAGAACACGTCATAGTGTGTGAGGACGTGAATGTCGGTTTGCTTTTCTATGCGTTTCGGCATACCACGCGCGACAAAGGTGCCTTGTCCGGCACGGCGATACAGATAGCCTTCGCGCGCCAGTTCGGTGAGGGCTTGACGTACGGGGGCGCGGCTCACATGATACAACTCGCATAACTCCATTTCGGTCGGCAAACGGTCGCCTGGCCGCAAAGTATCGGATTCCATTTGCTCTTTGAAATGGAGTTTGAGTTGGTAGTAGATAGGAACTGGAGAATTTCGATCAACCATAAATAGCCTAACCCGGATAAACCGGAACTAAGCAGGCCATCGATGCCCGTGTTCTCGCTCATTGTGCAAGAATTTAGGTGGTTAGGCCCTGACTTCTTATCCTGAAGGGCACTTTGGTATTTCTTTATAACATTATAACACTGCGATTGCGGTTTGTCAATAGGTTTGCCGGGATTTTTGCTGATCTATTTTCAAATGCGCGATTGACTTTGAGCCAAATTGGCGAGAATGGAGACGAAATCATTATCAGGAGGGGGTATGGACATCTGGCAGGGACAGTGGGTACGTCTGCGCGGCGTGGAGCCGGGCGACGCCGATGTTTTCTTCGCGTGGCGTGACAGTGATATGGGGCGCTTTACGGATTTTGTAAAGTTCCCACATTCATTGGAAGCCACCCGCAAGCACTTTGAGAAGATGGCGACGTCGGAAGCAAAGGACGACGCTTTCGATTTCGTCATCGAGAACGAAGGTGGAGAAGCCGTCGGCATTATCAACTCACATACCTGTGACCGACGGGTGGGGTGCTTTATGTACGGCCTGGCGATTGGCCCGGATTATCGTCGCAGAGGCTACGCCGCCGAAGCCATCCTCCTGCTGTTGCGCTATTTCTTCGATGAACGCAATTACCAGAAGGTCTCGGCGACAGTCTATTCGAACAATGAAGCCTCACAGCGCCTCCACGAGCGTCTGGGGTTTACGCTGGAGGGCCGCATCCGCCGCGTGGTCTTTACGCTAGGCCAGCACTTCGATGAGCTCCACTACGGGATGACGGTGGAAGAGTTTCGGGCGAATAAGCGAATGAGCGAATGGATGAATCAGCGAATGGATGAATCAGCGAATGAGCGAATAGAAGAATTCCCAACCACCAATCGCTGATCACCAATTACTAATCCCCACTTGCTTTTCTGCGTTGAAAGACAATGGGCAGCAATGGCAAGGCGACCACGTTGAGCGCAGCGATGATGACGAACGTCCAGCGGAAACCCCAATACGCTCCCGCCGGGTCGATGAAGTGCTTGGTAATCAGTAATCAGTAATTGGGGATTGGGAATCTGATGGTTCGTTTGTTCTCCGAACCTGCCAGTTACTAATCCCGAATTACCAATCCCCAATCCCCAATCACCGATTACCGTTTGCCATTCGCAGTTTGCTCTTGAGCACCTGACGGTAGGCGGCGATGCGGGCGGCGCGTAGGTCGCGGCGGTGGCCGACGAGCCATTTCGCGCCCTCGACGCCGGTCTGCCAGAGGTATTGGGCGAGCAGCCAGAGCCGCAGGAGTTCGGCGATGGTGTTGCCGTGGACTTTGCGCGTGTAGCGCACTTTGCTCGATTGGAAGTAGATGTGGCGCGCGGGCACAACCTGTTCGCTGCTCTTGCCCTCGTGGTGGATGATGCGCGCCTCCGGAAAGTAGACGACGCGCCACCCGGCTTCCCGTATCCGGCGACACCAATCCAGTTCCTCGGAGTACATAAAGAAGCCCTCGTCCATGCCACCAACTTGCGCGACAACTTCACGGCGTGTCAGCATGGCCGCGCCAGTGATCCAATCCACGTTCTGGATAAGATCATCGGGTTGCTCTTGCGCGTAGTAATAACGCAACAGCTTGCGCGGCGCGAGTTTTTCGAGCCAGGTGCTTTCGAGGAAAAGCACCGGCAGGGTGGGGAAGTGACGGCGCGAGGATTGCACGCTGCCGTCGGGATTGAGCAGTTGCGGGCCGGCCATACCTACATCGGGATGCGCCCGGATGTAGTCCACCATGCGCGGCAGTGCGTCCTCCACGATTTCGGTGTCGGGATTGAGCAGCAGCACGAAGTCGCCTGTGGCGGCGGCGAGGCCCTGATTGTTGCCGCCGGTGAACCCACGGTTCTTTGCGTTGGCGATGACGTGCACGTCGGGGAAGGTCGCGCGCAGCATGGCGACGCTCTCATCGTGCGAGGCATTATCGGCGACGATGATTTCTAATCCGGGTTTTCCATTCCATGAGGCATAGACGGAGGTGAGGGCACGCTTTAGCAGATCACGCACGTTCCAGCTCACGATAATGACGGACAGAACGGTGTTCATCGGGGTCTAGTATTGCCGTCGTACGGCAAAGGCGGCGATCTCTTGCATAGCCTGGCGGTAGGGGGTGTCGGGGTAGGTCTCGAGCAGTGCTTGCGCTTCGGCGCTGCGCGTCTCAGCCTGCTGCATGGCCCACTCGGCGGCGTCAGATTGGCGCAGATCGGCAATCAGGGGTTCAATGATGTTTTCGTCACGCACTTGTGCGTTGTGCTTATACCCGGCAGTTGCGAGGATAGTGCGGATGCGCACATCATCGGGATGGCGATGGCAGTAGTGCAACACCGGCAAAGTGATGATACCCTGGCGCAGGTCGCCGCCTATTGGTTTGCCGAGTTTAGCTTCGTCTCCCATAAAATCGAGCACGTCGTCGACGATCTGGAAGGCTTCGCCGAGGAGTTTGCCGAACGTTTGCAACTTCTGTATATCAGCCTTGGGGCGGCATGCCAGCAGTGGGCCGCTTTCCGCAGCAAGGGCGAAGAGCGAGGCGGTTTTGGCGAAGATGCGGTCGTAGTAGCTGGTTTCAGTGGGAAGTTGGTTGCGGTTAGCGAACATCTGGTTGAGTTCGCCGTTGCAGATGACGGCCAGCGTCTCGGAGAAGCGTTCCACCAGTTTGAGATTCTGGCTGCGCGTAGCCAGCTCCGCGGCCCAGGCGAAGGCCACATCGCCCGTAAGGACGGTCGCGGCGGCGCTCCAGTTCGCGTTTAGCGTTTGTTTGCCTCGACGCACCAACGCATTGTCGATCAGATCATCGTGGATCAGCGTGGCGGTGTGGAGCATTTCGACTGCGGCAGCGACGGGAATGGCGTTTGTCGTGTCTACGTCAAATATGTGGGCCGACAACAATACCAACGCCGGGCGCAGGCGCTTGCCGCCGCCGTTGATGATGCTTGCCAGTGCCGGGGCGATAGGATCAGGAAGGCGTTGTTGGATTTCGAGCATGGTTGCGTGGACGGCCAGCAACTCATCCTGCAACATCATAGCGTATGGTAGTTCCTTTGATTTCATTCGTTCTCGCGCTGGCACTGGATTGTGCGCATATTATACCACAATCGTTGGCCGACTGAACGGATTAAGAAGATGTGAATCTGTCAATTCCCTGCCGGATACAGCCGAAAAAGGCGCTGGGCGTTGGCGGTTGTTGCCATAGCGATGGTCTCTACTGCGAGGTCCTTCAATGCAGCGATGCGCTCGGCGACGTAGGTGACGTAGGCCGGTTCGTTGCGCCGTCCGCGATAGGGATGTGGTGTGAGATAGGGCGCGTCCGTTTCCAGCAGCAGGCGATCCAGCGGCACTTGCCGGGCGACCTCGTGAAGGCCAGTGGCTTTCTTGAACGTTACCGGGCCATCCATGCCGATGTAGAGGTTCAGCGCCAGCGCTTCTGGCAGTAGCGCCTGCCCGGCGGCGTAGGCGTGGAGCGTTCCGCTGCGTTCGGGGTGATCGCGCACCCACTCGCGGAGCATATCCAGGATGTCGGCGTGCGCGTCCCGATCGTGGAGAATAACCGGCAGCGACAGTTCGGCAGCCAGCGTCAACTGCGCTTCGAGGGCGGCGCGCTGCCGTGCCGGTTCGGCACAGGGCCAGCCCCGGTCGGGGATGTTGGGCCAGTAGTAGTCGAGACCAATCTCGCCGATGGCGACGACGCTGGGATGGGCAGCGAGTTCGCGCAGTTCAGCCAGCGTCGCGGGCGTGAGACTGTCCGCCTCTGTCGGGTGGACGCCGACGGCTGCATAGAGCGCGCACGGGGCGGCGTGGCGTTCCGCCAGCGCGACGGCGGCGCGGCTGTCCTCAAGTGTGCTGCCCGGCACGATGGCAGCGGTCACACCGCACTCGGCGGCGTGCGCCAGCGTCGCGTCCAGGTCGTCCGCAAAACGAGCGTGTTGCAGATGCGCGTGCGTGTCGATGAGCATAGGGGCATTATACACGTCAAGGGGCAGACTACAAAAGTCTCAGCGGATATCCATTCTTTGTGCACTCTCGCGCAACGCACGGGTTTGTTCAACCAGACAGATCGTGAGATTTTTGTAGTCTCAGGTGTTTTCGACGATTTATCTACGTACCGCTTATGAAATTCTAATACGACTGTGTTATAATCCTGAAGCTGAAGATGTACATGATACTGAACTGACCGGATAACCGCGGACTAGACCTTGTTAAATCCGTTGGATCCGTGGAGTGATTTTACGGAGGACAATATGTTACCCTGGTTTAACACACAGGAACAAAATATCGATGACTTGATCCGGCGTATTCCGGAAGTGTTGCCGATTCTTCCATTGCGGAACACTGTAGCTTTTCCTTATATTGTGATGCCGCTCGCGGTAGGGATACCGCGCTCAGTACGATTGATCGAAGATGTGGATCGTGGTGATCGCGTGGTTGGCCTGGTGGCGATGAAGGACCCATCTGTGGAAGTGCCTTCGACCACGCAGGTGTACCAGGTGGGGACGGCGGCAATCATCCACCGCGTCATGCGTTCCGACGATGGCACGCTGACGGTCTTCATCCAGGGCCTCGAACGGTTCCGTGTGGTTGAGTGGACCACGGAAGAGCCATATCTCCAAGCGCGCATTCGCTTGACGCCCGACATTGTCGAAGGTTCGGTGATCGAAGAGGCGCTGCGTCGCAGCCTTTTGGATGTTGCCACGCGTCTGGCCGAACTGATTCCACAGTTCCCCGATGAGGCCGTGCGCTTTATCCAGCAATTGGAAGACCCGCGCTTGCTCGTCTATTTGTTGGCATCGAACATGCGCATCGATATGTCAGAGGCGCAGCGCCTCCTTGAGGTGGATCGCCTGACGCACAAGATGGAGCACTTGGTCAAGGTTTTGACGCACGAGTTGGAAGTGCGCGAAATCGGCCAGCAAATCCAGGAGAAGGCCAAAGAGGAGATCGAGAAGACGCAGAGGGAGTATTATCTCCGCCAGCAGATGGACGCGATCCGCAAGGAATTAGGCGAAGGCGACGACGGACGCCGCGAGGTGGAGGAGTACCGGCAAAAGATCGAAGAATCCGGGATGACAGACGAGGCGAAAGAGGAGGCCGAGCGCGAGTTAGCGCGCCTCGAAAAGATGCCGCCGCAGGCCGCCGAGTATTGGGTCATCAAGACGTACCTCGATTGGCTGGTCGCCTTGCCGTGGAAGGCGCTGACCGAAGATCACCTGGACATTTCCGACGCGCGCGCGGTGCTTGACGAAGATCACTACGACCTTGAGGACGTCAAGGAGCGCATCTTGGAATTCCTGGCCGTGCGCAAGCTGCGCCAAGAACGCGGTTTGGATGATGACGACTCTGACTTGCAAGGGCGCAAAGTCGAAGGCTCCGGCGCGATCCTGTCCTTGGTGGGGCCGCCCGGTGTGGGCAAGACTTCGCTGGGGCAATCCATTGCGCGGGCATTAGGACGTAAGTTCACGCGTATGAGCCTGGGTGGGATGCGGGACGAGGCTGAAATCCGCGGGCACCGTCGCACGTACATTGGCGCGATGCCCGGGCGCATCATGCAGGCGATCAAACGCGCGGGCGTCAAAAACCCGGTCTTTATGCTCGATGAGGTTGACAAAATCGGCTCGGACTGGCGTGGGGACCCGTCTTCGGCGTTGCTCGAAGTGCTCGACCCACAGCAAAACCATGCCTTCCGCGATCACTATCTCGACGTGGACTTTGACCTGAGCCAGGTGCTCTTTATCTGCACCGGGAACACGGTCGCGACGATTCCGGCCCCGCTTTTGGATCGGATGGAGACGATTGAGATCGACGGTTACACGGAATACGACAAGCTGCACATCGCGGAGCAATACCTTGTGCCGCGCCAGCTTAGGGTGAACGGCTTGCTGCCGGATGAGATCATCTTTGGTGAACCGGCGCTTCGCGCCATCATCCGTGACTTCACACGGGAGGCTGGCGTGCGCCAGTTGGAGCGCGAGATCGGCAAGGTCTGCCGCAAGGTGGCGACGCAAGTGGCCGAGATGGAAGAGGAACAGTCGGCAGAGGTGGGGGAAGAGGAGGTTGAAGTGGTCGCTGATACAGCCCCTGGGGCGGTCACCGAAGCCGTCGAGGCTGTTGTTGCAGATGCAAGTGTCCAGACTGAAATGGAAGTCTCTGAAACTGAGGCCTCGGATGCGACAGAAACTACTGACGCTTCCGAACCGGTAGAGCCGATTGAGATCACGCCGGAGAAAGTGCGCGAATACCTGGGCAAGCCGCGTTATCGCTTCGAGGCTGCGCTGCGGACCGAGCGCCCCGGTGTGGCGACGGGTCTGGCGTGGACGCCGACCGGTGGCGAGGTGCTCTTCGTTGAGGCGGCGACGATGCCTGGTCAGGACGGCAATCTGATCCTCACGGGGCATCTGGGCGATGTGATGCGCGAATCGGCGCGTATCGCCTTGAGTTATGTCGAATCACACGTCAAGGACCTGGGATTGGACGATGAGTCTTGCAAAGGCAAAATTCACTTGCACGTCCCAGCCGGGGCCGTGCCCAAAGATGGCCCTTCGGCGGGCATCACGATGGTCACGGCACTGGTCTCCTTGCTCACCAGTCGCCCAGTTTCTTCCGATCTCGGTATGACGGGCGAGGTGACGTTGCAAGGCCAGGTGCTTCCCATCGGCGGCTTGAAGCTGAAGGTGCTGGCTGCGCATCGTGCAGGGCTGAAGCGTGTCCTTGTGCCCAAGTTGAACGATGTGGACCTGGATGAACTGCCGGACAAAATCCGGGATGAGATGGAGTTTGTCCTGGTGGAGGATGTGAACGAGGTGTTGGAACACGCGCTGACGCCCAAAGAGCCGGAGTCAGAATCAGAGGCCACACCTGAGACCGAAGCCGCTGAACCTGAGACTCCGCCAGAGTCGGGTGCAGCGTAGACAGACCTTCCAATGCTAAAATAGCAAAATGACGCCGCTACTTCGCGCGAAGTAGCGGCGTTTTGTTGTCACGCAGAGTGCAATATGCCACTTTTGCTTTCGTCTGTCTGACGCTATAATGCCTGCTATGACACTCGATACTCCTGTTGCCGCGTTTGCCGATCGACTCATCGTCGGAGATGCTCTCGATGTACTACCGCGGATTCCATCGGCAAGCGTGCATCTCGTGTGTACCGATCCCCCATACAATCTCGGCAAGGACTACGGCGCGATGGTGGACATAAAAGCGTGGGATGCGTACGAACAGTTTACGCGTACGTGGCTGGCGGAGTGTCACCGCATTCTGCGCGACGACGGAAGCCTTTATGTTTTTATGGGTGTGCGCTTTATCGCCCGGCTGTATCTTATCCTGGAGGAGATGGGGTTCCTTTTCAACGGCTGGATCACCTGGCACTACACGCAGGGGACTGGGCGGACGATAGGCTTTTCGCCTCGGCACGAGGACATCTTGTACTTCACGAAGAGCGCCGACTACACGTTCAACCTCGACGCGGTACGGATTCCGCAGAAGTACTACCGCGAGCGGAACAACATGCGTGGCGCGAATCCCGGCGATGTGTGGGCGTTCTCGCACGTGCATTACAGTAACCCAGAACGCGAAGATCACCCCACGCAGAAACCGGAGGCGTTGATCGAGCGTATTGTACGCGCCAGCTCGAATGAAAACGACATCGTGCTCGATCCGTTTGTGGGCAGCGGGACGACCGCGCGTGTGGCGCAAGCGCTCAACCGGCGCTATATCGGCATCGACGTTACGCCGGAGTACATCGCGATGGCAAAGCGTCGCCTGGCGCGTCCTTTCGCGGGCTTCGACTCCGTTGATCCCCGCGCGCATCGAAAGTCGCAGGATATGCCGAATGGCTCGTAGACATTTAACCACGAATCTACACAAATTCTTGCTTTTGATTCGTGAAAATTTGTGTAGATTCGTGGTCTATCTTTTTTGAGGTGTAAATGGACGAAATTATTGTATTGACGGAAGGGTCAGACCTGGAAATCGATTATCTGGCCGACTTTCAGCAGCACAAGAAAGTGCGGCAGAATCTTTTTTACACGCTGGAGGGCGCAGAAACCTTCTACACCTATCGTGGCGAGGAGTTACAGGAGATCCGCTCCGACGACGAATACGCTTTCTTCGCCAGACAACCGTTTTGGACGGCGGCTCGCCACCTCGCTTTTGCGAGTCTGGGATGCGGCAATGCCGGTCCAGAGAAGCCGCTACTGCACGCAGCGTACGCCGAGGGACGAGCTGTGACCTACTTCGGCGTCGATTCCTCACGGGCGATGTTGGATTTGGCGCAGCAGAATCTTGCCGATGAGCTTTTCCCCAGGAAATTCGTCCTGGCGGATTTTGTGCGGCCCGATTTTGTGCAACAGTGGCGCCCGCATCTGGCTGGATTCGATGCGCAGCTTTATGTGTTACTTGGTGGCACGTTCGGCAACTTCGAGCAGGATGTCATCGCCGAGGTAGTGGCACGCATCGTCCCCGGTGGCCAGTATCTGTACCTGGACGTCGTCCCGCAATACGAGACGGAGGCCCAGAACGCGCAACTGCGCAACCGGTTGATCCATCTTTCCCAGAACCTCAGCCGGTTTTTTGAGAATCTGCTGGAAAAGCTTGGTCTCGACCAGACGTGCGGCGAGTTGGTCACTGAAGAGGTCGATGAAGCGGCGACCGGCGCTTTGCGCTACGTCGTGCAGTTCCATATCCACGAGGCGCTTGATTTCCCTTGTTTTGGTGGTGTTGTTCACCTCATGCCCGGCGAGTCCATCGAACTGATGAACGTCCGCGCGTACAAGCCCACCGCCTTGCAGCGGTTTTTAGCGCAGTGGGGCTTTCGCTATATCGACACCTACACCCCGGACGTAGGCCACCTGGCGCATTTGTGGCAGCGGTTCTTGTTCCAGAAGCTGGAAGCTTGATACTGGATGCTGGTTCTTAATTCGCTCATTCGCTCATTCTCTATGCGCTGACTCACGCCTATGACATTCAATTTCCGCTTCTTCGTGAAAGTGTTTGTGACGGTGCTGTTCCGGTCAAAGGCGCCCACTGCCTGGATCTGGCTGCGGCGCGTGGTGGTGTTGCTGGCTGCCTACGCACTGTTTATCGTTGTGGAGATCGGCAACTGGACCGGATTTTTCCTCGATAACCTTCTTTTTCCCGATCACCGGACGCAGCCTATCGACGAACCCGTCTTCATCATCGGCAACCCGCGCAGCGGCACGACCTTTCTGCAACGTCTGTTGGCGCGGGATACCGCCAACTTCTCGTGCCTCAAGATGTGGGAGATTTTCTTCGCGCCGTCGATCACGCAGCGGAAAATCGTCTGGACATTGGGCGCGGTGGATCGCTGGGTGGGTGCCCCGATTAAGCATATCGTCGATCGGATAGAAGCGCGCATCCGTGCGTCTACGAAGTTGCACCGGGTAGGCCTGCGCGCACCGGAAGAGGATGAATATCTGCTACTTCACACGGCGTCCACAATCGTCGTTGGCTTGCTGTTTGCTGTGCCGGAATTGGCCGCGCCCTACGTTTTCTTCGACCGTGATATTCCGCCGGAGGAGCAAACTCGCGTGATGGCGTTCTACGCGGCATGCATCCGGCGTCATCTCTATGCGCACAAAGCGCAGGTTCACTTTCTGTCCAAGAATCCGTATTTCACACCAAAGGTAGAAGCGTTACGCGCATCCTTCCCCGATGCGCATTTCATCGTGCTGGCGCGCAACCCATTGAACGCGATCCCGTCGTATGCGAGTTTGTCGCAGTACGTGTCGCATATCCTGTACACCAGGAATATACTCTCGGACCACAACTATGTTATCACGGCGACGCAACATTGGTATCGCTATCCGGCAGCGTGTTTGTCCGGCGTATCGGACAGCTTTATCGAGGTGAAATTCGAGGATATGGTGCACGACCCACGGGCAACGGTGAAAGCGATCTACCAGCACCTTGGTTTTGAGATCAGCCCGGCATTCGATACGATTTTGCAACAGGAAACCGAACGAGCACGGACTTACAAGAGCGAACACGAATATTCCCTCGAAAAGATGGGCTTCACCCGCGAGGAAATCTTGACCACATACAGCGACATCTTCGAGAAATGGGGGTATGAAAAGAATCATGAATCATGATTCACACATCACGTTTCACGAATCAGGAGGATCTCTATGATCAAAGTAGCAGTTATTGGAGCAGGAAGTCTCACTTTTACACGGCGGTTGATGATGGACATTCTGGCCGTTCCGGAACTGCGCGATACCGAGTTCCGCTTCATGGATATCAACCCGACGTATCTGGAGATGGTCACGAACGTTTGTCGGAAAATGATGACGGATGCAGACATCCGCGCCGATAGCGGCGTCCCCACCACAATTGTACCCACGCTCGACCAGCGCGAAGCGATTGCGAGCGCGGATTACGTCTTTTGTCTGGCGCGGGTGGGCGGCCTGGAAGCGTTCCGTCACGACATCGAAATCCCGCTGAAGTACGGCGTGGATCAGTGCGTAGGCGACACGTTGGGGCCGGGCGGCATCTTCTACGCGCTGCGCAGCATCCCCGTGCTGCTCGACATCGCCAAAGACATGCGCGAGGTCGCGCCGGGCGCGCTGCTGCTCAACTATTCCAATCCCATGGCGATGAACACCTGGGCCGTGCGTCGCGCGGGCGGTGTGCCGATTGTTGGATTGTGTCACGGCGTCCACGGCGGACATTACCAGATTGCGCAAGTGCTGGACCTGCCGCAAGACGAAGTGGACTTCATCTGCGCGGGGATCAATCACCAGACGTGGTACATCCAGGTGACGCACAAGGGCAAGGATATGACGCCCTATCTGCTCGAAGCCTTCGAGAAGCATCCCCGGTATTCGCAGACCGAGAAAGTGCGCATCGACGTGCTGCGGCGCTTCGGCTACTACTCGACGGAGTCTAACGGCCATTTGAGCGAGTATGTGCCGTGGTATCGCAAGCGGCCTGACGAGATCAAGGACTGGATCTCGCTGGACAGTTGGATCAACGGCGAAACCGGCGGCTATCTGCGGGAGACGACCGAGAAACGCGAAGAATACGAAGAGCTGTACCCCAAGTACATGAGCGGCGAAGTGGACATGATCCCCCTCGGTGACCGCAGCAGCGAACACGGATCGTACATCATCGAGTCGCTGGAGACCGGGCGGCTGTATCGCGGGCACTTCAATGTGGCGAATACGGGCCTCATCACCAATCTGCCCGACGGCTGCACCGTCGAGTTGCCCTGCTACGTGGACGGCAACGGCATCAGCCCGGCGTGGGTGGGCGATTTGCCGATGGCGTGCGCGGCGACGTGCCGCGTCAGCGTCAATGTGCAGGAGATGGCGGTCGAGGCGGCGTTGACGGGCAACCGCGAACTGGTCAAGCTTGCCGTGCTCCACGACCCGCTGACCGGCGCCGTCTGCAACCCGCCGGAAGTCTGGGCGATGTGCGACGAAATGTTCGACGCCCTGGCCCCGTGGCTGCCGCAGTTCAACGGTGAAGGACGCACGTGGCCCGACATCCCACAGCCCAACGGCGGCATCTTGCGATTCCCAAAATAAAGTAGACGGTAGACAGTAGACGGTAGACGGGGGGGAGTATCCCTGTCTACCGTCTACTGTTTTCTGTCTACCGGTATGCCGTTTAACTTTCAAAGACGGGTATAACTTCAGTGCAATCTCTTTGCCCTCCTTGCTATACTGTGAAAGCAGGTGGGATCAGGGATTAGGGAGCGGGTTGCAGTTGCTTTCCCAATCCCCAGTCCCTAATTCCCAGTTACCCTTTCAAGAGGAGCACGTATGGCAGACTATCGTATCAAAGCACACCCGATTCTTTCGGTCCTTTCCGATGATTTCGTCGAATTTACCTGGCAGGGCGAGCCATTGACGGCGCGGCGCGGGGAGATGATCGCGTCGGCGTTGTTCGCGCACGGCATCCACGTCTTCGGGCATCATCACCACGATAGATCGCCGCAGGGCATCTTCTGCGCGAACGGGCAATGCTCGCAGTGTCTCGTCATCGCCGACGGGCTGCCGGTGAAGGCGTGTATGACACCGGTGACGACTGGTATGGTCGTCGAGCCTTTGGAAGGATTGCCTGTGTTGCCGCCAGTGGCGGAGCCACCACCCTCACGTGCCTTGGAGACGGTGGACGCGCCCGTGCTCATCATCGGTGGGGGACCGGCAGGGATGTCGGCGGCGATCCAGTTGGCGGAGTACGGTGTCCGCGTGTTGCTGGTGGATGACAAGGATCGCCTCGGCGGGAAGCTGGTCTTGCAGACGCACCGCTTCTTCGGCTCCGTGGACGCCGTCTACGCGGGCACACGCGGCATCGACATCGCCACACGGCTCGAAGAAGACGTCCGCCGCCACGACAACATCGAAGTCTGGCTCAACAGCACCGCATTGGCGGTTTTTAGCGACGGCAAAGTGGGGATTCTGCGGGGCGCGGATCATGAATCACGAATCACGAATCATGAATCACGGATTACGGATCACGCATCACGCCTCACGCGTCACGAGCCGGAGTATGTTCTGGTTCACCCCGAAATCCTCCTCGTCGCCGCGGGCGCGCGGGAGAAATCGCTGACGTTCAAGGGGAACACGCTGCCGGGTGTCTATGGCGCGGGGGCGTTCCAGACGTTGGTGAACCGCGATTTGGTGCGGGCTGCCGAGCGGCTGTTTATCGTCGGTGGTGGGAACGTGGGGTTGATCGCGGGGTATCACGCGCTTCAGGCCGGTATCGAGGTGGTGGGGCTGGTCGAGGCGCTGCCGGAATGTGGCGGGTACAAGGTCCACCGGGACAAGCTGGCGCGTTTTGGCGTGCCGATTTACACATCGCACACAATTCTGTCTGCCAACGGCGACCCCGCCAACGGCGGTAACCATGTGGAATCGGTGACAATTGCCCAGGTCGATGAGCATTTCCAGCCAATCCCTGGCACGGAGCAATCCTTTGCCTGCGACACGGTGCTCATCGCCGTGGGCCTCGATCCGGTGAACGAGTTTACGCAGAAGGCGCGGGACTTCGGGATGACGGTGTTCGACGCGGGCGACGCTCAGGAGATTGCGGAAGCCTCGGCGGCGATATTTTCCGGCAAGATTCGCGGGCTGGAGATCGCGCGGGCGCTCGGCGCGACGGAGGACGCCGTCCCCGATGAGTGGCGGCGCACTGGCGACATCCTCAAGTCGCATCCCGGCGCGGTGATTCCGGAGCGCATTCCCGAACAGGAGGAGGGCGTTTTCCCGGTCTTCCACTGCTCGCAGGAGATTCCGTGCAATCCCTGCACCTCGGTCTGTCCGCAGCAGTTGATCCACATTGACCCAACCGACATCCGCGGTATCCCTACTTACCTGGGCCTGGAGGCGGAGAAGGCGTGCCTGGGCTGTGAGCAATGCGTCGCCGTGTGCCCCGGGCTGGCGATCACGTTGGTGGATTACCGCAAGGACGCCGAGATGCCGACCGTGACGTTGGCCTACGAGTTTCTAGCGAGCCGCATCGCCGTTGGCGACCGGGTGACAGCGCTCGATACGGTGGGCAACGTTCTCGGCGAGGCAGAGGTAACAAGTGTGCGTGCGATCAAGCGCAACGACCGCACTGTGTTGGTCAAATTGCGCGCGCCGAAGGCGATTGCCAAGCTGATCGCCGGGCTGCGTGTGCAAGACCTGGCGGTCGGTTCGGCGCTGAGCGACGAAGTTGTGAATCTGGACGACGACGCGGATGCAGACATCCGAATCGTCTGCCGCTGCGAGCGCGTGACGGCGGGCGAAATCCGCGCGCTGATCCGCAAGGGCTACCGCGACGTCAACGAGATCAAGGCCGTCACGCGCGCCGGGATGGGCGCTTGCGGCGGCAAAACGTGCAGCGCGCTCATCCTACGTCTCTTCCGCGAGGAAGGCATCCCCCTCGACGAAGTCACCCCAAACATTCCGCGTCCCCTCTTCGTCGAGGTTCCGCTGGGTGTCTTTGCGGCAAATCAGCGAATGGGCGAATCAGCGAATAGCGGATTACGAGATACGAATCACGAATCACGAATTACGGATCGCGCATCACGCATCACGCATCAAGGCCCCCTTACTCCTTACTCCGTACTCCCTACTTCTTCTGATGTGATCATCATCGGCGCCGGAAGTGTGGGCGTGCCGGCGGCGCTGGCGATGACGCGGATAGGGCTGAAGGTGCGCGTGTTCGACGGGGCGGCGAGCCAGGGACAGGGTTCCAACAAATCGGCGATTGGCGGCGTGCGCGCCACACACTCCGATCCGGCGAAGATTCGCCTGTGCCTGCGCAGTCTGGAGATTTTCTCGACGTGGGAGGAAACCTACGGCCACAACATCGAGTGGACGACCGGGGGCTACACCTTCGTCGCCTACCGCGAGCGCGAGGCGCAGACGCTCAAGAATCTGCTCAAGGTCCAGCATACCTACGGCCTCGACATCGACTGGTACGACCGCGATGATTTCCTCCGGATCGTTCCCGATGTGAACCGCGAGGGTCTCCTCGGCGGGACGTTCTCCCCGCACGACGGGCATTGCTCGCCTTTGCTGGCGGGGCACGCTTTCTACGATGCGGCGAAAGCAGCGGGCGCGCTCTTCCACTTCGACGAGCCGGTGACGGAGATTCTGGTCGACGACACGATCACAGGCCGGCGCATACGCGGCGTGCGGACGAACCGGGAAACCTACCTCGCGCCAGTCGTCGTCAACGCTGCCGGGGCGTGGGCGCGGGCCGTCGGGCGATGGGTGAACATGGATCATCCCGTGCAACCTGAGTCACACGAGGCTGGAATCACCGAACCGGTGGCGCATTTCCTCGATCCGATGCTGGTAGACATCCGCCCCGCGCCGGGATCGGCCAACTACTACTTCTTCCAATTGCGGGATGGGCAGGTCGTTTTCTGCATCACGCCGCAGCCGAGCATCGCGGGCTTCGATCGACGCGAGACGAGCGTTTTCTTGCCGCAGGTTGCGTCGCGTATGGTGGATTTGGTCCCGCGTCTGGCGAACCTTCGCGTGCGGCGCACTTGGCGCGGCCTCTACCCGATGACGCCGGACGGCTCGCCGCTCGTCGGTTGGGCGCGGGAGGTGAGCGGTTATCTGATGGCGATCGGCATGTGCGGGCAGGGCTTCATGCTCGGTCCCGGCCTGGGCGAGCTGCTGGCGCGGATGGTCGCGCAGGAGGAGCTGTCGCCGGAAGATCGGGAGGTGTTGAAGGTGTTGTGGCCGTACCGGGCGTTCGCGGGGGAGGAGGCGTTGAAGTAGGCGAGGATGCAGGATGCAGGATGCAAGAGTGTGATTGGATTGCCGGGTGGGGATTGAATCTTCACCAGTTAATGATATAATGAATTAAAGAATTTATGTGGAATTACAGAATTCTGTAAAGCCTGGTGAAAGGAGTTGTCTGGTGACTGTCAATATCAAGAATCAAGAGGTGGAGAGTTTATTGGACTCTGTCGTTCAATTGACCGGAGAAACCAAAACCGCTGCAATCCGTCAAGCCCTGGCTGAACGGTTGGAGCGTCTCTCTTTGATGCGTGTGGTTCCCCAGGATGCGGCTCGGCTAGAGGCGTTTCTGCAAGACGAAATCTGGGCTAATATCCCAAAGCATCTGCTTGGAACGTCTTTGACTAAAGCGGAAGAAGAGGCTATTCTGGGCTATGGAGAGCATGGAATATGATCGTTGATACTTCAGCGATTGCGGCGATCTTTTTTAAGGAATCCGGATATGAGGATCTGCTAGAGAAGCTCGGTCGTGCTCACGAGGTAGGGATCGGTGCGCCGACATTGGTCGAATGTGGCATTGTCCTGAGTGCGCGGTTGGGGCGCGATGCACGTGGAATGTTGTCTCGTTTCTTGGAAGAGACTCATGTGTTTATTGTGCCCTTTGTTGATGTGCATTACAGTACGGCTGTAACGGCGTGGCAGAAATTTGGCAAGGGAAGACATCCTGCTGCATTGAATTTCGGCGATTGTTTGACCTATGCTGTTGCCAAGCTGGCGGGAGGCCCCCTGTTGTGTGTAGGCGATGACTTTTCGCAAACCGATCTGGAATTAGCGTAATCAGCTGGCCACCAACAGACGCTTGTCGTATTTGAGAGCAACTACAGGTGCGACGCACTTTCCGAAGTGCGTCGCACCTTTTATGTCAGTAGTCTATTTTGGGGTATTTGATTATAATGAAGGAGTGGGGTGGAATCCACTCCTTCATCTGTTATACGACAGGTAAGTGCGGATTAGCTGCTAGGAGAAATGACTAATGAACGCTAACCGATTTGATGAGTTTGTCCAATTACTGACTCAACTCCCGATAGATGTATGGCAAGCGGCAGTGCTGGAGGAGCCTGAGTGGAAATGGATGCTGCCTTTGTCGAAGGTGTGGGAATTTGGGCATTTTGCGGTTTTGTTTGTTGTTCTCGGACTGAACGATTACCAGACGAAAGGGAAAGCCGACGTTGGATACTGGCCTAAAGTGGTGCCTTTGATCCGCCAAGGATCTGAGCCGAAGGATCTGTTGCAATTAATTGATGTTCTGGAACCGTTTTTCATCAGAGAGCGATTCGGGCAAAACAAAACCAAAAGGCTCAAGCGATTTCTGGAAAGTAATCTTTGCCGTGAGATTTGGGTAAGCAGCCCTTCTTCACTTGCGGCAAATTTCGGACGAATTTGGCACTCCCTTGGACTTGCAATGAGGCAAAAGTCTACTGATAAAACGATAGCTTTTGCGATGAAGTGTTTGGCGCTTGCGCTTCTAATGGCTAATGAAACTAAGTTTGACTTTGGAGCTATCCCAGTACCGGTGGATTCACGAATCCGAAATATCTCGACTCGTCTTGGCCTCACTAGCGGGGATGAAGCGACAGAACGTGAAAGGTGGCGTAGAGTGCTTGATCGCATTCGCGAATCACATCCTGAAATCACAATGGTACATCTTGATAGCCTTCTTTGGCAAATTGGCACTTTGTCTCCGCAAGAGATGAAATCTCATCTCGTAAAACTTGGAAGTGGTAGTCTGGCACCGCGCATTTCTCAACTCTTCTACAGGTTTTGATACACCAAACTCAAGTAGTCATTACCGTATATAGGTGGGAATATGGAATTCACCGACCTTATTCAACGCGCTCTGTCAATTCGCAAGCTGTATAGCGAGTTTGAGGAACAAAACTACGGCACCTCCTGGACCAACGAAGAACTGGCCCTGGGTTTTGTGGGCGACGTTGGCGATCTGGTCAAACTTGTCATGGCGCAAAGCGGGCGTCGCACGATCCCCGATGCGGAAAGTAAATTGGCGCACGAATTGGCCGATTGTCTATGGTCCGTCATCGTTCTTGCCGATGTGCATAACATAGACCTGGAAGACGCCTTTTTACGAACAATGGACGATCTGAAAAATCACATCAAGAAGAATCTGGTTGTAGGATAACCGGAACATCTCACACGAAAGGACACACAATGCAATCCAATATTACTCTCGACGATCTGGCAAAGTTTGCGGCGGCCTTCGACGCCGATCCCAAGAACCGCCTGGCGGCGAACGCTGTGGCGCAGAACGATATCGCGGCGGTGGCGCTCAACCGCGAGAGCGTCAACCGCATCAATCACACCTACTCGCACCTCATCGAGACGCCGGAGGCGACGGACCAGGGCGCGACCGGGCGTTGCTGGATGTTCGCCGGACTCAACGTGATGCGGCTGGCGGCGATCCAGAAGATGAACTTGAAGATGGAGAAGTTCGAGCTTTCTCAGGCCTACCTGATGTACTGGGACAAGCTGGAAAAGGCCAACTTCTTCCTGGAGAACATCATCGAGACGCGCGATGAACCGTTGGACGGGCGGTTGGTGATGTGGTTGCTCGCCGACCCGCTCCCCGACGCCGGGCAGTGGGATATGTTCGTGAGTCTGGTGAAGAAATACGGCGTCATCCCCAAAACGATGATGCCGGAGACGAAGAGCAGTAGCGCGTCGCGTCTGATGAATAGCCGGCTCGTCGCCAAGCTGCGCGAGTTCGCGCAAACGTTGCGCGATACGTCCACGCAGGGCGTCGATGTGGATGGCTTGCGGGAGACCAAGGCTGCGATGTTGACGGACTTCCACCGCATGCTCACGATCCACTTCGGCAAACCGCCCGCCAGCTTCGAGTGGGCGTGGCGCGATAAGGACAAGGCGTATCATCTTCACGGTGTGATCACGCCGCTGGATTTCTATGCGGAGTATGTCGGTATCGACCTGGACGATATGGTCTGCCTCATCAACGCGCCGACGCAGGACAAGCCCTACAATAAGCTTTACACGGTGGCATACCTCGGCAATGTCGTCGGTGGGCAGCCGGTGCGTTATCTCAACGCCGATGTCAAAATCCTCAAGAAAGCGGCCGTGGACAGCATCGTCGATGGACAGGCCGTTTGGTTTGGCAGCGACGTGGGCCAGATGCTGGAGCGGGATCTGGGCCTCCTGGATATGGATGTCTACGATTACGAGCTGGTGTATGGTGTACCGTTTGCCCTCGACAAGGCGGGGCGGCTGGACTATGGTCACAGCCGGATGACCCATGCGATGCTGCTCACCGGCGTCGACCTGGACGAGACCGGGCGTCCGGTGAAGTGGCGCGTCGAGAACAGTTGGGGCACGAAACGCGGTGACGAGGGCTATATGTTGATGACCGATCGCTGGTTTGAGGAGTATCTCTATGAGATCGCCGTGAGCAAGCGCTATCTCTCGCCTGACTTGCTGGCCGTTCTCGAGACCGAACCGGTCGTGCTCCCGCCCTGGGATCCGATGGGGGCACTGGCCCGGTAAAGCCGCCATCCTTGTGAAGATGCGTGAATCTGTCGCGCACCTGCACTTTTGCAGGCGTTAGTGATACGGAGGGATTGTGATGAAATACCTGCGCGTTTTAACCTGTTTGTGGTTAGTTTTCGCACTGTGCGCCTTGGCCGATCCGGTAAGGGCGGATGTTGTCCCCCCTGTCGATGCAGTGGATATGCAACTGGTGGGGCAGTTCGGCGGTGCTTCGTATGCTGTTGCGCTGCAAGGGACCTACGCCTACGTGGGCGTGGGACCACGGCTGGTCGTGCTGGACGTGAGCGATCCTGCAAATCTCGTCCTGGTGGGACAGACGGAAGTGCTGCCTGATATCGTCAAGGACGTCGCCGTCGCCACTGGATACGCTTACGTCGCCGCCGGGGCCAGGATGTTCGTGGTAGATATCGCCGATCCCGCCGCACCTGCGATCCTGGGATTCTGTGCTGCCCCGGACGACGTCAATGGCGTTGTTGTGTCCGGGTCGTATGCCTATCTCGCTGTTAAGAATGGCAGTCTACGCGTCGTGGACGTGAGTACGCCCGCTACTCCAAGCGAGATCGGCTCTCACGTAGTGGCGGCTTCAGCGGAAGCGCAGAGTGTAGCCGTAGCCGGAAATTTCGCTTACGTCGTCGCCGGAAACACACTCTATATCGTGAACGTGACGACGCCTTCAAGCCCTTCTCCGGCCGGGTCGTTGCCGTTTACCCAGCCCCTTCAGGATGTCGTCGTTGTAGGAAGCACGGCCTATGTCGCAGCAGGGAGTCTCGGCTTGCGCATTGTGAACGTGGCCGCTCCCGCCACGCCCGCGGAGGTGGGATTTTACGACACACCTGGGTCGGCTTACGGCGTGACGGTGGTAAACAGCTATGCTTATGTGGCCGATGGCTATCAAGGGCTACAGATTATCGACGTTGCCGTCCCAAGCACGCCGGTCTTTGCGGGAGATGCCGCGACCCACGAGCTGGCCTCGGATGTGGCCGTGATGGGCACCTACGCCTACGTTGCCGACCGTTTCCGCGGACTGCGCGCGTTCAACGTCAGCACTCCGGCGTCGCCGGTTGAAATCGGGCATTACGACATCGTCGGTAATGCCCGGCGAGTGCTGCCGGTCGGCAATCTACTCTACGTCGCCGATGCCGATGGCGGTTTGCGTATACTGAATGTGTCGAACCCCATGCGACCGCGCGAGATCGGTCATTACGACTCACCCGGCAATGCGGCGAGTGTGTCGATTGCCGGGAAGTACGCCTACGTTACCGATGGTCTGGACTTGCGCATCGTCGACATCTCTGTACCCTCTGCCCCTGTGCCAGAGCCGGAACCGTTCGAAACTTATAATGGTTGGGCGTATGTGGTGATTGTCCAACAGGATTTTGCTTTCATTGCCGAAGGCGGTGGAGCTAAAGGTCTGCATGTCGCCAGCCTCGCTAATCCAGTTGACCCTATCACAGAAGAATTTGTTGATACCTCCGGTGACGCTCTAGATCTGGCAATTGTGGGACAACGTGCTTACCTTGCCGCCGATGTCGGGGGGTTGCGTATTGTCGATATTTCCGCGCCAGTCGATGCCTCGCTTCTCGGTTTCTGGGATGTGCCCGATATTAATGTATCGGATGTCGCTGTCGAAGGGACGCTGGCCTACGTCGTCGACGGGCAGAATCTATACGCCGTGGATACGACGAATCCTGTCGCGCCAACCAGCGTGATGACTTGGACGACAGCCGGTAGTGCCGAGGGCGTGACTGTGCTCAACAGTATCGCTTATCTCGCTGAGGGGCACGCCGGATTGCGCCTCCTGGATGTTGCGGAACCGTCAGCGCCTGAGGAAATCGGCTACTACAACACGCCCGGTGAAGCCCTGTACAGCGCGCTGGCAAACCAGTACATCTACGTGGCGGATGGGCATGGTGGTGTGATCGTGCTCTGGTACGGTCCGCTGGCATCAGGCACTGTCTCAACGGGTGGCGGTGCCTTCACTTCGGAATTCGATGGCACGACGTACTACTTCCCTACGGGCGCTTTTACTGACACAATCATTCTGCGGCATGCGCCCATACCTGCGGCGGTCGTTCCCTCGCTCGGTGACCTATCGGGGATCAATCACTTCTTCAACACGACTGCGGTCTACAGCAGTACTGGCCAACTGGCGCAGCTTGTGCCGGGGACGGTTTTCACCATCTCTGTCGCCTACACCCCCGAGGAACGTGGCGTGGTCGCTGATTCGACATTGGCCCTCTACTATTGGGATGGCGATGTCTGGTCCACGGAGGGGATCACCAAAGTAACGACGGCGCAGGAGAATATGGTGTTCTCGCGGCTCGATCACCTCACGCTGTTTGGCGTACTCGGCGAATCGCGATCCATTTATCTCCCTCTCGTCATGCGCGCATTTTGACATCTGCCTATTCTAACTCTTTTCGCTAGAGAGGACCGATGTATAGAGACGAGTTATGGTACCGGCAGCTAATCCGAGATATCGAGGCAAACCGGTGGGGGTTCACCGATAGGCAACTGCGCGCATACCAGATAGATTTGATGCTGCGCATAGCGCTGCGAGTCAAGGAGCTTTCCGATGCGTGTGAAACGTGCCGTAGTTTTCAGCGGATCCTAAGCCGTATGGAGGAGGAATTCCCAGAACTGCCGGGGTCTAAGGCGCAGCGAAACTACCATATACAGCAGTTGCGTATGATGATCGAGCATTTTGTGAAAATCCACCGGTTAGTGCCGGCGCACTACTACACCCGCCTGCTTGCCAACTACGGTTTCGTCGTGGGGCTTATCTTCGGCATCGCAGTGGGATTGCTGCTGTTGAACAATGGCCTGTATTTGCCCGTGGCCTCGGTTGCCGGCTTGATTCTAGGCGCTACTTTCGGTTGGATTGTGGATGCCCGTGTGAAGCACGAACAGCGCGTGCTATAAAGGACAATAACTGCACCGCTCTGGAGTGGCGCTTATTGCCATTGACTTTTACATTTTTTGCCTTATTATAAGAATAGTGTGATTATATTATGATTTATTCTCAGGTTTTCTTGTGATGCGATTCAGAATTTGGTTGATGCTGGCCTTGTGCCTGGCTTTGCTATGTGCTCGCCCCGTGATGGCGTCGAGTTGTCTCTCCGGCGCGCTCACCTCTTCAGCCGCTCCTCCGGTGGGTGATGATGTGCCGCTATCGGTCGACACGAGCACCTGGGCCGCGCACACGTTGCAGTTGGGCGAAGAAGTCGGCTGTCTCGCGCAGCGCAGCGGCATAGACCTGCGTGCCGTTGCTGAAGCGAATCGCATCCTCAACCCTACCTTGTTGGGCTCCGGGCAGATAGTTAGCCTTCCTCCCGTCGAACCACGTACGCTCGTGGCCGCTCGCTTGGATGATACGCCACTCACTCTCGCTGTGGCGCGTGGGCTGCCGTTATGGGAGGTGCTGCGCCTCAACGCTGAACCGTTTTACACTGGCAAAAGCATACGGCTTCCCGGCGCTGAGGCGACGACTTGCCTGCCGTATCCCCTGGCAGCTTTGGCCGTCTCGCCGCAGCCGGTTACCCGTGGGAACACGGCCCTGTTCGTTTTTGAAACGCTGACACCGGCCGCCTGCGAGATCAGCTATCTCGATCAGACAGAGCCGTGCTATCCGCTGGACGACGCCCACCTCTACGCGCTGGTGGGGCTTTCGGCGTTGGTGGATGCGGGTACGTACACGGTGAAGATTGCTGTGCAGACCGATGGGTTGGAAACGGCGTTCACTGTACCGCTGGACGTTAGCGCTGGGCGCTATGGCTATCAATATATCAATCCGCCGGCCTCGCTTTCGAAGCTGATGGATCCTGATCTTATGCAGGATGAGTCGGACCATCTCGCTCTGTGGCGCACCATTCGCACGCCTGAACGTGATTGGCAACTCCCCCTCACGTTTCCGTTGCCGTTCCGGGTTTCAGTTTCGGCCAGATACGGCGACCGGCGCTCGTATGGTGGGATGGTCGATGGCTATCACTCGGGCGTGGATTACCGCGCGTGGGGCGGGATGCCCGTGCTCGCGCCGGCAGATGGTGTGGTGATCCTCGCCGAACGGTTGGAAGCGCGGGGAAATGCGGTACTCCTGGATCACGGCGGCGGCCTGATCACCGGTTACTGGCACCTATCGCAGATCGACGTGGAGGTGGGACAGCACGTGCAGCGCGGCGAAACTTTTGCCTTGGTCGGCAACACCGGTCTTTCGACGGGCTCGCACCTGCATTGGGAGATGTGGGTCAATGGCGTCTCTGTGGATAGCACGCAGTGGTTGAGCTCTGATGCTTTTACCGGCTTGACCCTTCCCGAACTCGATACTTCCGCTGCGCCGTAAGAGGATAATATGCAGACTGCGGACAAGGTTTACGCCAGTATCTGGCGGCGCATTGTCGCTTATCTCGTTGATTATGTGATTTCATTCGCAGTGCTTATTCCGCTTCAATATCTTTTTTCAGTTGTGACGCGTGGTTTCCCCTATAGCTTATTCAAAACCGGGCTACAAATTGAACTTTGGATTCTCCTGACTGTTTCGTTGCCGGTTTGGTTGTACTTCATTTTCAGCGAGCATTCGACTCACCAGGCTACCTTTGGAAAACGGCTGCTAAGGGTGCGGGTCACACGCGTCTCCGGCGAGAGAATGAGTTTTGCACAGGCCATCCTCCGCACTGCGATCAAGTTGTTGCCGTGGGAACTGACGCATCTCTCGCTGATGCTGCCTGTGCCTATGTGGTGGGATACAACGCCTAATCTACGCGCTGGAATCGTTATCGCGTACGTTCTTGTCGGTGTGTATCTTCTGGTGATGTTGTTGAACAGCCGCCGCCAGAGCGTCCACGATATGATCGCGCGAACGGTTGTGGTAGAAGCGCCGAAGCATGAAGTGCTAACTTCGTCAGTTGAGGTGTGATGATGTGCGGACGTTTTACTTTGGGTGTGAATCTTGATGATCTGATCGAGGCGTTCCCGGACTTTACGTTCCCGCCGGAGACGGAGCCGCGCTACAACATCGCGCCGACGCAGAACGTGATGGTCGTCCCCAACAACACTGCCGGGCACGTGAGCTTCTTTCGGTGGGGGCTAATCCCCTCTTGGGCCAAGGACCCCGCCATCGGCAACCGGCTAATCAACGCGCGCGGCGAGACACTGGCGGAAAAGCCGTCGTTCCGCGCAGCCTATCTCCGACGGCGCTGTTTGATCCTCGCGGATGGTTTCTACGAATGGCAAGTGGTACCCGGCAGCAAGACCAAGCAGCCGATGTATATCCAACTGGCGACGAAAAAGCCGTTCGCCTTTGCCGGATTGTGGGAACTCTGGCGGCCCGACGACACGCCCATCCTCTCCTGCACCATCATCACCACCGAGCCGAACGCCCTGCTCGCGCCGATCCACAACCGCATGCCCGTCATCCTGCCGCCGGACGCCTACGCCTTGTGGCTCGATCCCGCCGAACAGAAACCCGCCGCGCTCAATCACCTGCTCACGCCCTATCCCGCCGGCCTGATGACCGTCTATCCCGTCTCCCGCCTCGTCAACAGCCCGTCGAACGACACACCCGATGTGGTAATCGGTGAGCAGTAATCGGTAATCGGGGGAGGGGCTGCAGATCGGCGATTTTTGACTGATTACAAGTTACCAGTTACTGATTACCAATCACCAATCACTTTTCTGCGAGGTCCTATGAATTCTATTACATACGCCCAAACCCATCACGACAAATTCCTGGAAGAACTCAAGGCTTTTCTACGTATTCCGAGCATCAGCACACAGCCTGAGCACAAGGCCGACATTGAACGTGCGGCGCTTTGGTTGCGCGACGAACTGTTGAACGTCGGTTTTCCCACGGCCGAGGTGATGCCAACGCCGGGCCATCCCATCGTCTACGCGGAGTGGATGGCTGCCGGTCCCGATGCACCGACCGTCCTCGTCTACGGGCACTACGACGTGCAGCCGCCCGATCCGGTGGAACAGTGGCGCACGCCACCCTTCGAGCCGACGGTGGTGGGCGATGACCTTTTTGCCCGGGGCGCATCCGATGACAAGGGGCAGGTGTTCGTCCACCTGAAGGCCGCTGAGGCGTTCAAGGCGACGGTGGACGCGCCGCCCGTAAACCTCAAGTGCATCTTCGAAGGCGAGGAGGAGATCGGCAGCCCGAGCTTTAGCCCCTTCGTGTTCGCGCACACGGATTTGCTGGCGGCGGACGTGGCGCTCATCTCCGATACGCACATCCTGGGAATGGACACGCCGACCATCGTCTACGCGCTGCGCGGGCTGGCCTATCTCGAGGTGAAAGTGACCGGGCCGGATCACGACCTCCACTCCGGCATCTACGGCGGCGCGGTGCTGAATCCCATCAACGCGCTCTGCCGGATGGTCGCGCACCTTCAGGATGCGGACGGTCGCATCACGATTCCCGGGTTCTACGACAACGTGCGCGACCTCGTTCCCGACGAGCGCGCGGAACTGGCGAAACTGCCCTACGATCACGCGACCTGGCTTGAGGAGGCCGGCGTGAAAGCGGATTGGGGCGAACCGGGCTACACCGTCGTCGAGCGCACGTCCGCACGCCCCACGCTGGATGTGAACGGCATCTGGGGTGGCTACATTCAGCCCGGCGCGAAGACGGTGCTGCCGAGTGAAGCATATGCGAAGGTTTCGATGCGCCTGGTGCCGGATCAGAACCCGAAGGAGATTGCGCGCCTGGTGACCGATTATTTGCAGCAGATTGCGCCGCCTGCTGTGACCGTCGAGGTCCGCGACCTGCACGGCGGCGACGGCGCGATTGTGCGCCGCGACAGCCCGGCGATGCAGGCGGCATTCCGCGCCTATGCTGAAACCTTCGGCGTCGAGCCGGTCTTCATGCGCGAGGGCGGCTCTATCCCCGTCGTGGCGACGTTCCAGAAGGCGCTCGGCATCGAGACGATCCTGATGGGCTTCGGCTTGCCCGATGACCGGCTACACTCGCCGAATGAGAAGTTTCACATCCCGGCGTTTTACAAGGGGATCGAGACGGTGATTCGCTTTTTGGAAGGATTGCGGGAAACCGGGGTGTGATCGATGTAGTTGCGGTTTCCATACCGCGTGCGTAGGTGCGGCTTTCTTGTCAGCAGATTGAGCAGATTAAGCAGATTTTTGGTGTGGGCTTGCGGCGGATCGTACGATCCGCCGCAAGCTTTTCTATTGTCCAGACTGCCGGTCGAAATTGCGCGTACACATCCCAACGGCGGGGTACATGCCGAACTGCTCGTAGAACGATTGCACGTCTGCGTCGCAGAGCAGGTCGATCATATACAAGTCCTGCAAGCGTTCCAACATCCGGCGCACCAGCGTTTGGCCGATCCCCTGATATTGGTACGCGGGCAGCACCTCGAGGAACGGGATGTAAGCCGCGAGCACGCCATCCGTGATCGCCGTGATGAAGCCGACGACCTGCCCGGTTGCCGTGTCCACCGCCAGCACAACCGCGTCGCTGTTGCGCAGCAGCCGCAGGTGTGTTTCTGGCGTTGGCGGATTCGGCCAGCCGACGAAGAAGCCGTCTAGCTGCGCGGGGGTGATGTCTTCTGCTGAGTTCGGATATTCGATTATGTCCATAAGGATGCCTAAACGACTATCATTTGTTGATCTGCTTAGTTTGTAGATCCATAGATCATCATCCTGTCCTGTGCAATCGCTTGCCTGAAGTAAGGGTTTCTGATTGCTCTTTCCTCTACCAGATCAACCGAGCGTTCGAATAGCTGTTCCAATGCTTCTTTGAACCCGAAGTATTGCTCGAAAGCGCCCAGTGTATGTGCTTCGGCAAAATCCACGACGAAATCCACATCGCTGTGCTGTGCAGTAAAGTCTCCACGCGCCGCAGAGCCAAATAGCTCCAGCCGTTTGACGCCGTATTTCCGGCACAACTCGGCTAGTTCATCCATATAGGTGCTGATTTCCAGTGTCATAGCTTACCTCTCGCTCAAAGTCATTGTTGCTGTACCTTCGCCCAGCTATCCCGCAGCGAGACGGTGAGGTTGAAGACGAGTTTGCCCTCGGCAGTGTCCGGGTCGGTGCAGAAGTAGCCCTTGCGCATAAACTGGTAGCGGTCGCCGGGTGTTGTGTCTGCCAGGCTGGGTTCGACTTTCACGTCGGCCAGCACGTTCAGCGAGTCGGGGTTCAGATTGGCGATGTAGTCCTGGCCCTCTTCGACGTCGTTGGGATCGTCCTTCACGTAAAGGTAGTCGTACTCGCGCACCTCGGCGTCCAGCGCGTGGGCGGCGGAGACCCAATGGATTGTCCCGCGCACCTTGCGTCTGTCAGGCGTTCTACCGCCACGCGATTCTGGATCGTAGGTGCAATGTAGTTCGATCACATTGTCGTCTGCGTCCTTGACCACGTCCACGCAGGTGACGTAGTAGGCGTTCATCAGCCGCACCTCGCGCCCTGGCGAAAGGCGATAGTACTTGCGCGGTGGATCCTCCATAAAGTCCTCGCGCTCGATGTAGATCTCGCGAGAAAACGGGACTTCACGCGTGCCCATTTCCGGCTTCTGCGGGTGGTTGGGCACTTCGAAGTCCTCCATCTTGTCCTCAGGATAGTTGTCGATCACGACCTTGACCGGGTCGAGCACGGCCATCACGCGCGGCGCGCGTTCGTTCAAGTCCTGGCGGATGCAGTGTTCGAGCAGCTTGATGTCGACGATGCTGTTGGCTTTGGCGATACCGATGCGGTCGCAAAAGTCGACGATGGATTCCGGTGTGTAGCCCCGACGTTTCAGCCCCCGGAGGGTAGGCATACGCGGGTCGTCCCAGCCGCACACGTGCCCTTCGTTGACCAATCGCAGCAGGAAGCGCTTGCTCAGCACGGTGTAGGTCAGGTTCAGCCGCGCGAACTCGAGCTGCTGCGGGTGATAGATGCCCAGCGCGTCGAGGAACCAGTCGTAGAGCGGGCGGTGATCTTCGTAGCCCAGGTCGCACAGCGAGTGGGTGATGCCTTCGATAGAATCTTCCAGACCGTGCGCCCAGTCGTACATCGGGTAGATGTGCCATTCGTCGCCGGTCCGGTAATGTTCGCGGTGCAGGATGCGGTACATCACCGGGTCGCGCAGGTTGATATTGGGCGAGGCCATATCGATTTTGGCTCGTAGCACGCGGGATTCCTCAGGGAACTCGCCCGCGCGCATCCGGCGGAACAGGTCGAGGTTTTCCTCTACGGAACGGTCGCGGTACGGGCTGTTTTTCCCCGGTTCGGTGAGCGTGCCGCGATACTCGCGCATCTCGTCGGGGCTGAGGTCATCGACGTAAGCCAGTCCCTTCTGGATCAAGTCTTCGGCCCACGCGTACATCTGCTCGAAGTAGTCGGAGGCGTAGAAGATATTGTGCTCGCCGACATCGAACCCTAGCCAGCGGATATCCTCAACCATAGACTGCGCGTACTCGACCTCTTCTTTGGCCGGGTTGGTATCGTCGAAGCGCAGGTTGTACTTGCCGCCGTAGTCCTCCGCGATGCCGAAGTCGATGCAGATGGCTTTGGCGTGCCCGATGTGCAGGTAGCCGTTCGGCTCCGGCGGGAAGCGCGTGTGGACACGCCCGTCAAAGCGTCCGCTCTCGATGTCTTCGTCGATGGCCACGCGGATAAAGTCACAGGATATAGTTTCTTCGTTCTCGGTCATACTCTCCTCCTCGAATAGTCCAAAGTCCCACGTCAAAAGCTAAAGCTCTTGAAAGCTCTGCGTCTCTGTGGTGAATTTCTGCCTACAAATCGTAGTATAGTTCGATTTCGTAAGGATGTGGCCGGTTATTGACTTGTTGCTCTTCCCACCGCTTGCGCTCGATCCAACGCTGGATCAGTTCTGCGTTGAACACATCGCCCGCAAGCAGAAACTCGTGATCGGCTTCCAACGCATCCATCGCCGCGCCGAGTGACGTGGGCAACGCCTTGATTGTCGCGCGCTTTTCCGCCGGCCACGCGAAGATGTCCTCATCCACCGGCCCGAAGCCCATCTCGGTCGGATCGGTCTGCTTGAGGATGCCATCGAGACCGGCGAGCAACTGCGCCGCCATCGCCAGGTAGGGATTGCAGGTCGCATCGGGTGGACGGAATTCGAAGCGCGCCGAGTCGGGCTGGTTGGCGTATTTAGGGATGCGAATCGCCGCACTGCGGTTGCCGAGCGAGTAAATGGCGCTGATAGGCGCTTCGTAGCCTGGCACCAAGCGCCGGAAAGAGTTGGTGCTCGGATTGGTGAAAGCCATCACTGCGCCGCCGTGGTGCAGCAGGCCGCCGATGTAGTACCGGCCCAGGTCGCTGATCGTCCCGTATTGCTCTGGATCGTAGCACAGGTTCTTGCCATCCTGCCAGAAATACTGGTGGAAGTGCATCCCCGAACCGGCCTCACCGTAGAGCGGCTTGGGCATGAAGGTCACGGTCATCCCCTCCTTGAACGCCGTCATCCGCGACACATACTTCACCAGCATCGCCCCGTCCGCCGCCTGGATGAGTGGCAGCATCGGCGTTTCGATCTCGCATTGGCCTGGCCCACCCACTTCGTGATGGTGATATTTGACATCCAGGCCCATGTCCAGCAAGTGCCGACTGATGCGTGAGCGCAGATTGTAAAGGTGATCCTGAGGTGGGATGGCGTGGTACCCACCGTGACGCGGGATAGTGTAACCGCTGCCCATCTCGTGCGCGTTCCAGTCCGCTTCTTCCGATTCCACACGGTAAAAGGCTGAGTTCATACTGTTCTGGTAGCCCACACGATCGAACACGTAGAACTCAAACTCCGGTCCCCAAAGGCTGGTGTCGGCGACGCCGGTAGACTGCATATAAGCCTCAGCGCGCAGGGCGATGTTGCGCGGGTCGTAAGGAAAAGTCGCGCGGGTATCGGCTTCCTTCGCTGAGCAGATGAAACTCAGCGTAGGCAGGTCCCAAAATGGATCCTGCGCGCCGGTACCGAGATCCGGTACCGCCACCATATCGCCCGCGCAGATCGATTTGAACCCTACGCTGGAGCCGTCGAAGCCAATGCCTTCGGTCATCAATGCCGGCGTGAATTTTGTGCCAGGGATGGTCACGTGATGCCAACGCCCCCAGAGATCGCAGAATTTGAGGTCCACCATGGCAATCTCGTGCTCACGGATAAAGCTTTGCGCCTCTTCGAGTGTCTCGAACACTCCTAATTTCCTCCCAGGTTATTATGTGGCCTTGCTGACGTTATTATATGCGCCTTTGTTTTGTCGGCAAGAAAAGTCATTTGAACGTTATGCCGAAGTTGTGTATACTTTGGGCGTAAGATGTGATACGTAAAGCGTGATGTGTGAAACGTGAGCAGAGAATCACGTATCAGCAAGAAAATTATCTCAAGGAGAACAAAATGACCCGTATTCCCATTGCCCTGCAATTATATTCCATTCGCCACGATTGTGAGGAAGACCTGCCTGGTACGCTGAAGGCCGTTGCGGAGATGGGCTACGAAGGTGTGGATTTCGCCGGGTATTATGGCTACGACGCTCCGACAATCCGCGCGATCCTCGATGATCTGGGCCTTAAGGCTGCGGGATGTCACACCGGCATCCAGACCTTACTCGGCGACGAGTTGCAGAAGACGGTTGAGTTCAATCGCATTCTCGGCAACAAGTATCTGATCGTGCCCGGCCTGCCAGAATCTTATCGCGATTCCCGCGACGCCTGGCTCAGAACCGCCGAGGTGTTCAACGAGATCGCGGCCAAACTCAAGCCTGAAGGTATGTTCACCGGCTATCACAACCACCACATCGAGTTCACACCGCTGGATGGTGAACTGCCGTGGGATACCTTCTTCGGCAACACCGTGCCCGAGGTGGTGATGCAGATCGATCTCGGCAATGCGCTGCACGGTGGGGGCGATCCGGTGGCTTTCCTCAAACGCTATCCGGGCCGCGCGCGCACGGTGCATCTCAAGGCATACTCCGCGACGAACGACAAGGCGCTCATCGGCGAGGATGACGTGGATTGGACCGAGGTCTTCCGCGTCTGCGAGGCCGATCCCGTGACCGAGTGGTACATCGTCGAGCAGGAGAGCTACCCGTACTCGCCGCTGGAGAGCGTGGAACGTTGTCTCCAGGCGCTCAAGGCGATGGGGAAATGAGGCAGGATGCAAGAATCAGCGAATCAGCGAATGACTGAATCGGCGGATCACGGATCACGAATCCCCAATTACCAGTTACCGATTACCAATCATAGAAAAAGGACAAAAAATGATTAAGATTGCTGAAGTATTACCCCCTTATCCGACACCGTTGTGGCGATTGGTCAAGCAGTGCGGCGTGAATTACGTCGTCGGATCGATGGATTTCCGGCGCGGCCTTAACGTGGATAAAGAATACCTGCCGTGGAGCTATATGTCGCTGGTGCGGATGAAGACCGCTTACGAAGATGGTGGCTTCCAATTGGATGTGATCGAAAGCCGTCCACCGCTCAACAAGGCCAAGCTGGGTCTGCCAGGGCGCGACGAGGAAATCCAGCACGCCATCGATATGATCCGCAACATGGGCGCGCTCGGCATCCCGGTGTGGTGCTACGAGTGGATGCCCGTCTTCAACTGGATGCGCACCTCGACCACGGCGCCAGCGCGGGGTGGGGCGCTGGCGACCGCCTACGATCACGACCTGATGCGCAATGCGCCGCTCACCGAGTACGGCGTCGTCACCGAGGCGCAGTTGTGGGAGAACCTGGAATACTTCCTCAAAGCGGTCGTGCCGGAAGCGGAAAAGGCCGGCGTCAAGCTGGCGATGCACCCCGACGATCCCCCGCTCTCTCCGATCCGTGGATTGGGGCGCATTATGCGCAGCATCGAAAACTACCAGCGGCTGCTCGACCTCGTCCCCAGTCCGGTCAACGGCATCGCGCTGTGCATGGGCAATTTCACGCTGATGACCGACGACTTGCCCGACGTTATCCGTCATTTCGGCAAGCAGGACAAAATCTTCTTCGTCCACTTCCGCGACGTGCGCGGCACGCCGGAGAAGTTCGTCGAGACTTTCCACGACGATGGGAAGACCGACATGCTGGCCTGTATGCAGGCCTACCGCGACGTCGGCTACGAGGGCGTCTGCCGTCCCGATCACGTCCCCACGATGGAAGGCGACAGCAACGACCGCCCATCATATTCATCGGTGGGTCGGCTCTTTGCCATCGGCTATCTCAAGGGCTTGCGTGAAGCTGTGTATGGTGGGCAGTCCGGCTAACGACTACCCGACTAATGACTATCTGACTATTTCAGGAGCACACTATGATTACAAAATACCCCCCAATTACGTTGAAATTGCCCGTCTTTCTACACGGTGGCGACTACAATCCCGACCAGTGGCCAGCCGAAGTGTGGGAAGAGGATATGCGTCTGATGAAGCTCGCCCACTGCAACGCGATGTCGGTGGGCATCTTCGCCTGGGCGCGTCTGGAACCTGCCGAGGGCCAGTTCGACTTCGACTGGCTCGACCGTGTGATGGACATGATCGCCGAGAACGGCGGCGTGGCCGTGCTCGCGACGCCGAGCGGCGCGCGCCCGCCCCGAAGTGCTGCGCGTTCGCGCCGACCGGCAGCGCAATCTCTTTGGGGGCCGGCATAATCACTGTCTCACCTCGCCGGTCTATCGCGAAAAGGTGCGCATCATCAACAGCAAACTGGCCGAGCGCTACGCCGACCACCCCGCGTTGGCCGTGTGGCACCTTTCCAACGAGTACAGCGGCGATTGTCACTGCGACATGTGCCGCGCGGCTTTCGTCGAATGGCTCAAAGCGAAGTACGGCACGCTGGACGCGCTGAATCACGCCTGGTGGACGGCTTTCTGGAGCCACACGTACACGGACTGGGACCTGATCGAACCGCCCAGCCCCATCGGCGAGATGTCGGTGCATGGACTGAACCTGGACTGGAGGCGCTTCGTCACCGACCAGACGACGGATTTCATGCGGCACGAGATCGCCGCGCTGCGCGAGTTCACGCCGGACATTCCCGTCACGACCAACATGATGGGCACCTTCCCCGGCCTCAACTACTGGAAGATGGCGCCGTACCTGGACGTCATCTCGTGGGATAGCTACCCAACGTGGCACAAGGATGATGACGTCGTATTGGCTTCTGACGTGGCCTTCGTCCACGACATCAACCGCTGCCTCAAGGGTGGCAAGCCGTTTATGCTGATGGAGAGCGTCCCAAGCGCCACCAACTGGGTGCAATCGGCCAAGGTGAAGCGACCAGGCATGCACGCGCTCTCGTCGCTGCAGGCCGTCGCGCACGGCTCGGATACGGTACAGTACTTCCAGTGGCGCAAAAGCCGCGGCTCGTCGGAGAAGTTCCACGGCGCAGTGGTCGATCACGTAGGGCATGAGAACACGCGCGTCTTCCGTGACGTCGCCGATCTCGGTGCGAAGCTGGAGAAGCTGGATGACGTGGTGGGGACGACGGTGCGCCCCGATGTGGCCATCATCTACGATTGGGAGAACGTGTGGGCGATGAACGACGCGCAAGGCCCCCGGCGCGGCGACAAGGGCTACCTGGACGCCTGCAAGCGCCACTACCGCGCGTTTTGGTCGCGCGGCATCCCTGTGGACATCATCGATATGGAGCAAGATTTGACCCGTTACAAGCTCGTCATCGCGCCGATGCTCTACATGCTGCGTCCCGGTGTGGATGAGCGTATCGCGGACTTCGTCGCAGCAGGTGGGACGTTCGTTGCCACCTACTGGACGGGCATCGTGGACGAGAACGACCTGGTCTTCCTGGGTGGCTGGCCCGGCGGCAAGCTGCGTGAGGTGCTGGGGATTTGGGATGAGGAGATCGACGCATTGTACGAAAACGACCGCAATGCCGCCGTCTTCGAGGCCGGGAACCCCCTTGGCCTCGGTGGGGAATACGAGCTACGCGACTACTGCGCGCTCGTGCATCTCGAAGGCGCGGAGGTCCTGGCAACGTACCGCGACGACTTCTACGCCGGGCGACCCGTACTCACCGTCAATGCTTTTGGCGACGGCAAGTCGTACTACCTTGCGTCCAATCCTGACGACCATTGCCTCGCTGATTTCTACGGGGCGATGGACGTAAACCTGGACTTGCTGCACTCGCTCGACGCGGAATTGCCGCACGGCGTCAGCGCGCAACTGCGCACTGATGCCGAGACGAAATACGTCTTCCTGATGAACTTCAATGCGGAATCGGTCGTTATCGATCTGGGAGCAGCGACCTACACCGATTTACTTACTGGGGAGACGGTGAGCGGGATGACCGAGCTGGGCGTCTATGACGTGAAGGTGCTCGCGGCGTAAGATTACGGAGTGTGTGTAAGACCCCAAGGGTTTTTGAAACCCTTGGGGTCTTTTCTATGTTTTTTGGAATTCGGCCAGTAACGCCGCTGCCACTTCCTCCAACGACAAGGCTGAGTCGCACGGCACGCTGAGGCCCAGTTCCTCCAGCAGGTCTTCGGCTTTCTGCTGTGTATCGCATTCGCTGGCCGGATGGCGGCGCACCAGGTCGAGCAGCACGGCAGCCCGGTTTCTCAATCCCTGCTGCGCGAAAAGGCGGGCCAGATTCATCAGGATTTTGGTCGCCATCATCAGCGTCTGGGTCTCTTGGGCGATTTGCAGGGCTTTGGTCAGGTGGGTTTGTGCTTCGACACAGTCGTTGTGCGTACAGGCGATCTCGCCCAGGTTGTTGAGACACGTCATGATCGTCCACGGTTCCTGGATGGCGTAGCCGATGGTGAGGCCGTCCTGATAGAACTGGGCTGCTTTCCTGTAGTCGCCCAGCGTATAAGCGATTTCCCCCAGATTGCTCAACGCAACGGCCTCACCGTTTTGATCACCAATCTGGCGGCAGATGTCCAGACTCTGCTGATAAAACGATTCGGCTTTTGGATAGTCTTCCGAATGGTGGAAGACCGTGCCCAGGTTGTTGAGGTGAATCGACACGTTGAATTGGTCGCCCAGGTCACGGCTTAGCGCCAGACACTCCTCGAAGATACGCTGTGCTTTCGTATACTCGCCCCGGTGGCAGGCGACGTCGCCCAGGGCATTGAGTTTTGGCATAATGAGCCGCTGATCGCCGAGGCTCCGGCTGAGGGCCAGGCTTTCTTCGAGCAGCGCTTTGGCTCGGTCCAAATCGCCAGTCCGGTGGTAGATAAGGCCGAGGATTTGGAGCGATTGCGCTGCACCTCTGTGGTCCCCAATCTGTCTGGACAGGATCAGGCTTCGTTCGGCCAGTTGCAGCGCCTCGTCATTTTGTCCCAGGTGGCGGATCGTATTTGCCAGGTTGACCAGGCTAAAGATTTGTTCGTCCGGCATCTTCAATCGCTCGAAAATCCTTAGGCTGCGTTCCAAAGCCATCGCCGCCTGTTGGTAGAGGCCCAGATGGTTGCAGAGCGCACCCTGACGGGCCAGCAGCTTGCCGAACAATCTCTCCTGACTCGGATCTGCACTCCACCGGTCTATCGCCGGAGCGAGGAGCGCCAACCCGGCTTGAAACCAGCAACGGATGTCGTAGAAGTCATAGAGGCTCTCCAGGCTCTGCTCGACCTCGTGGACGTGACCGCCCGTCACGGCCCATTGCCAGGCCTCGCGCACGTTATCGCGCTCTGGGGCGAGTTCTGCCAGTGCCTGCCTTTGTTCTGTTCCCTTCAGACGTGCTTCTTGTCCTTCCAGGAAAACGGCGAAGTAGCTGGCGTGCTGCATATGCGCGGCTTCGTGTTTCTGCGGATTGTCAGCAAGCTTTTCGGCGGCGTATTGTCTGAGTAACTCATGTATATCGTACCGATCCGGCGAGGTATGGCGGAGTAAGGACTTATCCAGCAGGCTTGTCAGCGTGGATGGCGATGCCCCGGCGACTGCAATGGCTGCTTCGGCGCGAAACCCTCCCCGGAAGACGGACAGTCGAGCGAAAAGGTCCTTTTCTGCCTCGCCGAGTTGTTGCCAGGAGTGCTCAAACGTCGCCCGGATATTACGGTGTCGCTCTGGGACGTTGTGCCATCGCGTCGTCAGGATGTCGAGGTTGTGTTCAATGGCCTGGGCGATCTCCGCGCAGGAATGTACGGATGCCCAGGCGGCGGCCAGTTCGACGCCCAGCGGCATACCTTCGACCAACTGGCAGATGTGGATGACGGCGGGAAGCTCCGTTTCCGTTACGGAAAAGCGCCGGTTCGCCTGGCGTGCGCGCTGCTGGAACAGGTCTATGGCGCTGTAGGCTTTTGCCCATCCTTCCTCCGGTTTCTCAGAGGCGGTGGGGTAGATGAGTCCCCCGATCTCGTAAACCCATTCTTCCTGCAAGTTCAGCCGTTCGCGCGATGTTACCAACAGCGTCGTCTTTGGCGCATGCCGGAGTATCTCGGCGATCAGGCTGACTTCTGGCAGGAGGTGCTCCAGATTGTCCAGTACCAATAGCATTTCTTTCTCGCGCAGATAGTCTAGAAGCTGGCGCTGAGGTTTCTGTTGGTTGTGGAGACGTAGACCCAGCGCATCAGCTATGCCAGTGACGATCGTATCGTTCGAGTTGGTGGCGGCGAGCGGGACGTGGTAGACGCCGTGGGCGAACGCGCCAATCTGCTCCGCCGCCGCCTGCAATGCCAGGCGCGTTTTGCCGATCCCGCCTGGCCCGCTCAGGGTCAGGAGTCGCGATCTTGGATTGGCAATCATCTCGGCCAATTCTGCCAGCTCGTCTTCCCGACCGACGAAGGGTGTTGGTAGCGTGGGGAGCGAAGAAGGCGCACTCTCGTTCTCCAGTTCTTCGCTCGCAGCCTTTATCCTTTCGTACAGCGCCATCGTCTCGGCCATCGGCTCGACGCCCAACTCTTGGGCCAGGATGCGGCGGCAGGTTTCGTATTGGGCCAGCGCTGCACTGCGTTCCCCTTCCATCGCTAGTAGATGCATCAATTGGCGGTGCGCTTCTTCGCGCCAGGACTCCAACTCCACTTGCCGCCAGGCGGCTTGCCGCGCGCGGGTGAGTTCGCCGCGCCGGGTGTAGTAATCGGTCAGTGTGAACAGTGCCTCGATGGCCTCGCGGTGCAGCCACTCGCGTTTGAGACTCGCCCATTCCTCGAAAAGCGTGCTGTCACTTACGAAGAACTGTTCCAGGAAGTCCCCGCGATACAGGTCGGCCATCTGCGCCATACGGCGCAGGCACGGCAGGCAGCTCTCTCTGCGACGGTGTGCGTGCGATTGGCAGGCGGCGCGCAGTGCCTGGAATTCGGCGACGTCCAGATTATAGTCGCTGGCGGGATTGCGTTGCACAGTATCACGGTCCACGAGTAAGAATGGGGTAGCGCATTGGTCGTCGTTGAGCGCCTGGCGCAGGTAGAGTAACGTCTGACGCAGGCTTTGGCGCGCTTTGCGTTCCGGCTGATCGGGCCACAGCAGCGTCGCGAGGGCATCACGGCGCTGCGGATGGGCGGATTCCAGCGCGAGATAGGCCAGCAGTGCGCGCGCTTTGTCGGTGGCGAACCCGGTCAAAGGGTTGCCATCCAGCGTGACTTCGAATGTTCCGAGTAGACGTATTTCTAGGTATGCCATACTTTCCGTCGCTGTACGTGTTCGTGATGTGCTACTGCTGATTATAATGGCAAGCTTTGTGAAGAGCAATTCAGGGATGGCCTTATGACGTTTTTATGACGGTGCTCCATTACGATTACGCTTGTGACCATGTCTGTACCGGCTTGTATTTGTTAACGACTACCCGACTAACGACTATTCGACGACTTGACTTGGGGTGAACTATGAAACAACGAGGCTATCTTTCGTATCTACTGCGGTTGTGGGAAACGAGTGACGGGGAAAAAGACGTTTGGCGTGCTTCCGTGGAGCGTCCGGGCACGGGAGAGCGCCACAGTTTCGCCGACGTCCAGGCATTGTTCGAGTTCCTACAGCGCGAGATGACGACGCAGGAAAAGCACGTCCCCACGCGTGAAACGTGATTCACGATTCACGATTCATGATTCGCAATTCGCAATTCGTAATTCGAAATTCGTAATTCGCAAAAGGAGTAACTGACATGTACCAAAAATTGTGGCTTATCGTTTTGTCTTTGTTGGGCGCGTTGTTGCTTGCCGGTGGATTGCTGGCGGCTGTGCCCCCTGTGACGGCGGGGCCTCCCGCTGTGCCTCAAGCACCTACGGCCCCCGTCCCCACCCACTACCTGACCGTAACCACCACCAGTGATGATGGCGGTATGAATGAACGGTGTGAGACGGTCAGCCCGTGTACGCTGCGCCGCGCGATCAACGAGGTGAACTACCACGGCCTCGATGTGACCAAGCGTGTGTATCACATCGCGTTCGATATTTCCGCCGGTGATCCCGGCTACGATGCTGTTAATGAAGTGTGGATCCTCAACGTGGATAGTGACAACTCCTCGGAGACGTTCGCCTATCGCAGTTTTGGCAGCTACGGGCATGCCATTATCGATGGCGCGACACAACCTATCGGGCGCGACCTTGCCGACGGCCCGCGCATCATCTTGCGCGGCGATAACCAGAAAGGCGCGTTCAACCTTACCGGCGGGACCAATGTGATTCGTGGGCTGGCCTTCCAGGGATTTGGTGACAATATGGTGCATATCCCTGGCACGAGCGACAACTTGATCGAGTACAACTGGTTTGGCCTGACGATCACCGGTACCGAGATTTACCTGCGTAACCCGTCTGTCCCGGAGGACGGCAGCGGCGAATCGGGTATCTACGTGCAGAGCGGCGGCAGCAATAATGCTGTCCAAAACAATATCCTGGCCGGACTAGACCAGGGAGCTATAGCTTTGGATGGCGATGATAGCTTTGTGCTCAGCAATACCGTGGGCACGCGCTCTGATGGAACTGTTCCCTACGTGCGACCGGAACGCCAGTGCCGGCCAAACGCCCGTTACCACAACTGGTTCCCTGGGGCAGGGGTTCAAGTCTATGGACATCGCAACCTGGTGCAGAACAACCGCATTGTGGGGATGCTCTACTACAGTGACGACCCTCTCAGCACTCCCGAAGACGCATTGTCTGTTACCGGCGATGACCACGTGGTGCGCGACAATATCATTGGTATTGACGCGGACGACCAGCGGTTTGGCGTCTGCGGTGAGGGCATCCACGTGGGCGGCAGTTTCGGCGGCCACTACGTCCAGGTACTCAGTAACACGCTGGTCGGCAGCCAGGGGGCAGCCGGTATTCTGGTCACCGGCGGCGAATATGGCTACGATCTCGATGCTGTGACTCGGCGGGGCAACACCATCGAGGACAGCGGCAACGAGGCGTTCAAGTTTGGCGACCTCTTGCCTTCGACATTGAGGAGTTTCAACCCGGCCCAGGTCACCGCTATCTCCGGCACCACCGTGACCGGAACCAGCGGTCTAAACAGCCCCTGCGCCGGTTGTATTGTCGAGCTTTTCCTGGATGAGATTGATACCGTTACCGAAACAATCGAATCGCTGGCCATTGTCACCGCCGACGGAAGCGGCAACTGGGTGGCTGAGTTGCCGCGCACGTTGGCGATCACCGAGGGCATCCGCACGGCCAGCACCACCGTAGTCGATGGTCAGATCGTCCATCCCAGCGAGCCTGGTTACGTCTATCACGCAGGAATGACCACCAAGCTCTCTGAACTCTACGTGCAGGCGGGCGCGCCAGAGCCGACCGAGCCTCCGGCTCTCACGCTCGACCCGCCGCTGCACATACCGCCCGTCGTCTATGCACCTGCCCCCACACCTCCCGGTAGTTATGCCACCACGATCATCGTCACCAGCGCCGACGACCCCGACGATAGCCAGAGCACAGCATGTTCCGATGTCGCGCATGACCAGTGCACGCTGCGGCGCGCGCTGATCGAGGCAACGGACCTGGCTGAGGATCCCGTAAATCGTCCTATCCTGATCAGTTTCGACATCCCGACGACCTCGCTCCAATACGACGGCGCGGGTTCCTGGATCATTCAACTCTACGACACTTCTCAACTCAATGCCTTGCCGACCCTCGGCAGCACCGACGTCGCCAAGAGCGGTGAGGTGGTCATTGATGGCAGCACTCAGCCCGACTATGAGGGCCTGCGTCGCGATGATCCGCGCATCATCGTTCGGGGAGCGGATAGCACCAAGACAGGCCTGGTGATCAACGGCGAGGGCAACGTCATCCGGAGTCTGGCGTTCCAGGGATTCAAGGACAACTTGCACCTCAATCACGGTGGGAACATCGTAGACGACTGCTGGTTCGGTCTCGACACGGATGGACAGGGCGTTTATCTACGTAATCCAAGCCAGCCCCAGGAGGGCGGCGGCGATGCCGCCATCGCAGTTGCCGTCAATGCGGACAACAATCTCTTCGAGGACAACGTCTTTCTCGGCATGACGGGGGCCGCCATCAACCTCCAAGGCAGCGACGATAATTACATCCGGGAGAATTACATCGGCACCCGTTCTGATGGGACCATAAATGTCGGCAGTGTGGCTCCGGCCAACATCTGTGTGCCCTCGGCTGCGACCGACAATTGGTTCGGTGGCACGGGCGTTATCGTGCGCGGCCTGCGGAATCAGGTTCTCGACAACGTCTTTGTCGGCTTGCTTGTTCAGGGAGGTGCCCTCCAGACCCCGCCGAACGCCATCAGCGTACCGGGCGGACAGTACATAGATAATCTGATCCAGGACAATTATATTGGGCGTGACGCGACCGGGGCGGACGTCTGGACTTGTGGGCGCGGCGTCGAGATGGAATCGGCCAGGTTCACCCACATCTTGTCCAACACCATCGTCAATACGCACCGCGAAGCAATTTACCTGCTCAGCGGTCTGATTCGCCCTAACGCCGATCAGATGCGGGGCAACATCATCTCGAATACGGTGGGCGCTATTGACTTTGGCGATCTCGTGCCCGAAGCGCTGCGGCTCTTTGAGCCAGCCCGCGTCACCATCATCAGCGACACCCACGTGGCAGGGACCGAGGGCGATTATTGCCCTTATTGCTGGGTCGACGTCTATCTGGACGACAACGATAGTGACGTCGAAGCCCTGGACTATCTCGGCTCTGACATCGCCGACGAAAACGGCGACTGGAGCCTGGAATTACCCGCGCCACTGGCTGAGGGGCAGGGATTGCGCACGATCAGTACTATTCGTAATTACGGCGTGATCGAGTACTTTGAGGCTGGAACCAGCAGCAAGCTCTCACGGCTGTATGTCGAGCAGGAGAAGATCTACCTGCCGCTGGTGTTGCGCAATCACTGACGTGTTTTATGTGTGTCTTCACCACTCCTTATCCAGCGCAGCGGGGACGGCGGATTGTGATCCGCCTTAAGCGTTGAAGTAATGAAAATCTGACGTTATGGAACGTGGGCATCTTGCCCGCAACTTGGCGGACGAGACGTCCGCGTTCCGCCGATATTTTCACAGGAGGTATTATGAGCAACGAAATTTTGATCAAACATCTGACGAAAGCAGGCTGGGGCGACTTTTCCCCCGATGAGTTCCTGGGCGTCGCCTTCGACCAGGTCGGCAAGGCGAAAGTCGCCCGCAACAACTGGTTCGTTCTGTTGAAATCGATCCCCACGCTGGACGCTGCCGGGCTTGAGGCCTGGAGTGACCATTACGCGCACTTTATGAAGAAATCGCGCGCCGGCATGTTCACATCGGGCAAATACTTTATTTTGATTCTGCTGGCCGACTCCGTGACTGCCGATGCAGCGAAGCGACTGGGGCAAGAGCCATTGCCCGGCTTCCTGGTGCTATCCGATGAGATCACCCGTGGCGGCGGATATACGCTGCTGGTCATCAAAGACCGGACGCGCATCCTGATGCCCAAGAAGATTGTGCTGTGGGATGCCTTGCGCGCTACCGAGTTTGCCCAAAAGACGCATCAGGCGGTGGTGGATTACCTCAACAGCCTGACCTCAGCGCCCGTCGTCGATAGTCTACAGCTCGACCAGGCGCAACTCGTTCGCGTTGTGGGGAAATTGTTGATGGATAAGCGTTTCGATGACCTGGGCGCGATGGCGCGCAAAGATAAGCGGGTCTTGAAGCTGCTCGTGGACACCGTGCGGGAGGCTCGCCCGCCGTCCTTCTTTCTTGCAGCCACGGCATTGAGCAAGACTGGAGAGCCAGCCTTGCAGCCCCTGCTGGAAACGCTCGATCACGAACAACACCCGGTGCGCCAGATGGCAGCCCTGGCCTTGGGCGATGTCGGCGATCCGCGCGCGGTAGCAGATCTCGTCAAGAGTTTCGGCGATCCGCAGGATGCGGTACGCCAGGCGGCCGCCCATTCGCTGGGCAAAATCGGTGCGAAAGAGGCCGTCGAACCGTTGCTGCAGAGCCTAGAAGATGAGAGCGGGATCGTGCGCAATGCGGCGGTGAAGGCCCTGGGCCTCATCGGCGACCCGCGCGCGCTACCGGCCCTGATGCGTGCAATGGATGAGGGCTCGGAGACCGTCGCGGAGTGGGCGGGAAAAGCAATCGCGCAGATTCAGGGGGAGTAACCGGGTCTCAGTCGATGTGATTCTGGGGGCCGGGTAGGTTTTGTCTCATAACGGCTCGAGGTGCGGTTCGATGATCGCCGCAACCTTGAGGTGCCACTGTACGATATCTTCCCCGTCGCTGCGCGCTGACCACCAGCTTGCGTTGAGGCAGGCGTAAGCGTAGGTGAACGCCAGCACGCGCGACATGTCGATGTCGAGCGCGTCCGCCAGGATCGCCGCGTTGGCGAGCAGGCGCGTCTCGTTGTGGACGAGTTCGGGCATAACGGGGTTGCAGAGTGTGTTGGCGCAGTCGTAGGTGCGCTCGCCGACCACGCCTTTTGGATCGAAGGTGAGCCAGCCCCGCGCCGACTGCCGGATATTGCGGTGGTGGATGTCACCGTGCAACACTCGCACATCGCGCTGGTCAGCGAGCAGTTGCTCGGCGAGAGCGGCGCTCCGCACATAGATAGATTCAATGCCTGCCCGCTTGTCCGCCGCGGCTTTGTCGAACAAGGCCCCGAACCAGTGCTCGAGTGCGAGCAGGCCGTCGCGCGGGGCATCCTGGGGGACGCTGTGGAGCTGTCTGATTACCTGGGCGATGATGCGCGTGGCGTTTTCGTCCTCGCCGCGCCGGACCAAAGTGACGAGTTCGTCGCCTGAAGCGTATTCCAGCAGGTGCGCGCCTTCATCGTAGCGCAGCAGACGCACCGCGCCGCAACCGTCAAAATACCGCAGCGCCACCGCGCCACGCTGCTCCTCCGTCTCTGAGGAAGACAGCAGTTTGAGGATCACCGTCTCGGTGTCGTGTGTGACGGTGTAGATGTAGCTGGTGTGTGTTTGTGTGAGAAGCCGGGGGTTCGAAAGATTCCACGCAGTCAGATAGTCGTTGAGTTTTCTGGGGTTATTCATCTCGGTGCAATATTTTTTACCAGTTTGATAGGGCTGCATTTCATTACTGGAAAATTTACGTTTCAATAAGGAACGCATGCGATTTCAGTAAGGAAATGCTCCTTTTTCAGCCTGGTAATATTTTTTGCAAAATAGAAAATGGGACGTTAATCAGAATAATCGATGCTACCCTACCTTCTTCGCGCCTTTACCTTTATTGTAGCACAAAACCGCGACGTCCCTCCCATCTATCTCTATCTCCCTTCCACAATCCCCACCTCCTCCTCCGTCAGCCCATACAACCGGTAGACGAGCAGATCGATCAGCCGGTCCGTGGCGGCGAGGCGCTGTTTGAGGGGCAGCAGTATGGCGAGGCTGGCGTCGTATTCCCGTTCGAGCGTCTCCTGGAAGGCGCGGGCGTCGGGATCGGCGCTGAGTTTGCGGCGGTTCTGGCGCAGGCGCTTGAGCAGCGCCTCGAAGGCGAGCGGGGCCTCGCCCTTCTGGTAGTCGCCCAGGTAATTCTGGATGATCGTTTTGCCGGCGAGATCGTCCACCTTCGCGCCAATGTGCCGCTCCAACCACGTGAGGAACGCACGCATCTCCGCCTGCTTCTCCTTGTTCAGCGCCAGCATGGCTTCGGCTAGGCTTGCCAGCAAATCGTGCATCACATCGGAGTGCTGCTCCATACTCCCTACTCCGTACTCCGTACTCCATTCCAGGAAGGTGGGGTAGGCTATGACGGCGGCGTCTGGCTGCTGCACCCATGCGCGGGCGAGGGCCTGCGCTTCGGCGAGCAGCCGCGCGCGTTCGGCGGCGGGGGTGGTGAAGGGGATGCGGGGAATGGGAAGATTTTTTAGTTCTTCGTATGTGACTTGAGGAAAATCATCCTTTACTGATATTGTCGATGTATTTGTGTAAAGCCATGCGATCAATTTGGAGTTTAGCAATGAAGCAATATAGTATTCCGATATGCCTTCGGTTTCAATCAAGATGTTTAAGATATTGTCTGTTGTAATGAACTTTTCTGATGTAACCGCTACCATCAATTCTCGCCGTCTTGATAATAGCCGTCGTAAAACAACTCTGGGGCGCACAAAAAATTCTATGTCGCGTTTGCCTGCTAATTCATCAGAATACTTCAGCCATTGGTTTGCGTCTGACTCAATACGATATCTTGACAACTCTTCGCCAAGTAGTTCAGGAAGATAAACTTGTTGTTGCTGCTGGGTAGGTATGCCGTATAAACGCAGGAAATCACTTTGTATTTGCTCTCTGGTATGTTTGCTTCGGCTGTAAGGTTGTACTCCTCGTTCTACACGAACTAGTTCGCCCAATGGCGCAAATTGCGGTAACGAATGAAATCTTTGTAATTTAGCTACAGCAGGGAGCAATATGAATTTTTTGTAAGGATCGGTGTACCACAAGCTAGCTTCAATAGTATCGTAAGTTAATTCCTCGATCTTCGTTGCATCATCATCTTTCTGCATTTGCTTAACTTCAATTACTTGCGAAGTGCTTTCCCCAGCTTTAATCACAACAATACAAGTGTCAATGTATGCGCCTCTGAAAACATCATAGGGAAGTCCGACAACTCTTAGAATCTTTCCACTATCGAGTAGTACTTCTCGCAAGCTCTGGAAATTTATCCCTGTGAGCCAGCCTGCCGGAGTAATGAATGAAAGGTAGCCGTCAGCTTTGGTTATGTCAATACCTTGTTTCCAGAAATAGACGAAGACATCATTTTGGAGGTTAGGGAACCAGGAGAGTGCATTAATCGAACCATACGGCGGATTCCCAATCACCGCATCGAACCCCGGATTCTCCGCCCAATCGCGCTTCCGCAAATCCACGAAGACCTCCGGGAATTCCAAATCCCAGTGGAAGAAGCGTTTTTCCTCCCACAGGTCGCGCGCCCGCGCGATGGCGGCCCGGTAACGTTCCGTCACCTGCTTTTCGCCGCGTAAGGCGGGCAGCACGTCGTTACCGTAGAGGCGCAGGAACTCGTCTGCTTCTGTGTTGCCGAAGTGCTGGCTCACCCACAGGTCGAGCGCCTGCTTGTAGGGCGTGAGGGAGCGTTGCAGCGCCGCGAAATCGCCCGCGCTGCGCTGTACGTCGGAGAGCGTGGCGTCGGCGCGGTCCACCACCTCCACCATCAGCGCCGTCAAATCCAGCAGCCCGGCGAACGGCCCGGCGAACAGCCCGAACTGGCCCGTGTCCGTCATCTGAATCCCCGCCTCCACCGTCCGCACGTCCGTCCCGATGAGGCTGTTGCCCCAGCGCAGGTGGTGGTCGAGGAAGCTCAACGGCGCGCCCACGGTGAAGGAGTGCAGCCACAGGCTCAACTTCGCCAGCTCCACCGCCATCTTGTTCAGGTCCACGCCGTAGATGCAGCGCTTCATCACCAGCCGGGTGAGCAGCGCGGTATCGTCGAGCCGCGCCGGGTCGAGCGCGATGCTCTGGCGCGCCATCTCGTCCAGGATTTCCGTCCGTACCCGTTCCACCAACTGCTGGATGGGGTTCCAGTCCCAGGCGATGGCGGGATGCGCGTCGTGGAACGCCTGCATCTCCCGGATGATGCCGTCGGTGAGGAAGTCCACGGCGTTCACCAAAAAGTGGCCCGATCCCATGGCCGGGTCGAGCACTTTGATGCCCAGGAAGGCTTCGCGGGCGTCGCGCTCGGCGGCGTCCAGTTGCCCGCGCAACAAGCGTACCTTGCCGGGAGCGGCGGTGCGTCCCAACGCGCGGCGCGCGTCCGCCACCCGCGCCATCGCTGCGGCGAAGGTCTCCGCGCGCGCTTCGAGCACCGGCCCCAACGTCTGCTGCACGATGTACTCCACGATGTAGTCCGGCGTGTAGTACGACCCCGTCGCCTTCCGCTCCCCTTTATCATTCACCAGTTGAATTGCGAATTGCGAATTACGAATTACGGACGATGCCTCTCGTAATTCGCTATTCGTAATTCGTAACTTATTCTCCAACAGCCCCTCGTAAATCGCCCCCAGATTCCGCACGCTGATGTAGGCGTAGTCTACGGGCTGCCCGGCGTCGCGCACGAGGATGTCCACGGCGCAGGCCACGGCCCGGTCGCTGAGGCGGTGGCGTTCCAGGAAGGCGTTGTCGGGGTTTTCCGGATCGAACAGGCCGCCGTTGTAGCGCGGGATGCCCAGGCTCGGGTCACCCTGGTCGATGCGGTGGAAGAGCGCCAGCAGCGCATCGTACTTGGACGTGGCGTGCGTCGCCGTGCTCAGCGCCACATCCCGATCCCGTTGGTCGGCGGCCCATTGCGCCAGCGCCGTGAGGCTTTGCTCGCGGTAGCCGGGATTTTCGACCGGCAGCAGGCCGCGCGCTTCGGCGTAGAGCAAAAAGAGCAGCTTGTAGAGCAGGCTGAGGCTGGCCTGGTAGATGTCGTCCAGGCTTTCTTCGGTCTCTTCGTGGACGCCCATCTGCTCGCGGCGGTAGGCAATGAAGCCCGCCGCGATTTCGGGCATCACCTCGGCGTAGACCAGCTCCTTCAGCTTGTCGCTGATCTCGCGGGCATACGTCGCCGACCCTTCGTGGACGCGCTGCACGAAACTCTTGCCCTGCGCGTCGGCGACGAACGCATCCCGTCGGAAAAACAGCCAGAAGCGGCGGAACGAATCAAGAATCAAAGAATCATGAATCGCAGAATCCTGATTCCTGATTCGTGATTCATGATTCATGATTCTTCCCAAATCCACCTCGTAGAACTCGCTGGCGGTGCTGCTCACCTCGCGGCTGTAGAGCCGCCAGACGCGCCCGTTGGTGAGGATGCCCCACGGCGCGCGCGTCCTCACCAGATAGCTCACCATTTGGTGGCTGGGGTTCGCGCCCGGCTTCCACGTCTCGCGCCCGCTGGCGTCCTTCTGGCTGAGGGGGCGTTCCCAGTATTTGGCCTCGGCGATGGCCAGCACGCGGCTGTAGAAGGCGTCGTCGGCGCCCTGGAAGGGATAGGCGTCCTGTTGCGTCTCGGCGTCGGCGAAGAGCGCGTAATCGGGCCGGGTGACGCGCCCCGCGTGCCTCGACTTGGGCTGCACGGTGAAGGCCCAGCCGAGCGCCGTCAATGCGGGCTTGATGAACTCGTCCTCGGTCTGCGCCTCGCTCCACGTCTCGCCGAACTGCTGCGCTTTGTCCCAGAGCGCGCGCAGCGCCTCGTAGGCGGGTGCGGGGTCTTCGTTCCATTCTGCGTGTTGGGGCAGGCGGGTTTCCAGATAGTGTTGGGAAAACAACATCTTCGTTTGCATCGTTTCTCTCGTTTCTCGTTAACCGCAGCGCTGGGCTGATGAAGATTAAGAAAATAATCCGGTAATGGTTGGCCGCTGCACGCCCGGCGATCAATCGCCGGGCAACAGGCCCACGTCCCGTAAACGGGGCTTCCGGAAGCCCGCTTCAGCGGGCGCGGCTCCGTAGCGTGGGCGTTGACGCCCGCGCGTGGGCGGTGAACCCGATTGCCGAATTAAAATGGGGTCTACGCAGATTAGTGGGGTCGCGACGGGCTTTTGTTCCACTTGATTGCC
>JBNGDO010000002.1:0-34181 GCA_049975385.1 Anaerolineae bacterium
GCGTGCTCTCGCTGCCGGGGACGCAGCATCCCTACGCCTACGCGCTCAATAATCCACTGCGGTATGTGGATCCCAGCGGGGATCTGGCGATCCCTTGAAGCTGGAGTGATAAAATCCCGACCATTACCCCCGCGATTTCCGCCATCAAGATTTGTACAAAAATGCAGAACATGTATACTGTGGAATTTGTGGAAAAGGAATGTAGTTCACAACCAGTTTGAGGTGCGCCCATGCGAAACTATGAAAGTTCAAAAAAGATAGCGGCCATCGTTCTGGGCGGTGGTCTGAAAAAGATCGAAGTCCAGGGTCAGATTCGGTACGAACCCGAAGAACAAGCCAAAGCCAGGCTGGATAGAGCCTATGCCCTCTTTATGGAAGGAGAAGCCGATTACATCATATCGACGGGAAAGTTTTCCGTCATGGCCAGTGTTGACCCCGATGTCGTCGGCCCTCACACGGAGGCGGAGGTGGGCAAAAACTACCTTATTGCCAAAGCAAGTGTGCAAGCAGATGGCGTCGATTGTACGAAACCAGAAATAGAAGATTGCATTTTCTGTGAAGACCAATCAGTCGACACGATCAGCAATGCCTGGTATGCCAAAAAGCTTTGCCTCGAACCGCAAGGGATCACGTCCTGCATCGTCGTCACTTCCGATTATCACATCGAACGCTCCAGGGTCATTTTCGAGTGGGTTTTAGGCCCTCGATACACTATCGCGTGTGTGGAAGCGCCGTCACTACTCAGCGATGAGGAAAGAGAGCGCCGGGATCACTTTGAGAAAATGCTGACCGAGCACTTGAAGACGCATTTGATCAGTTCGATTGCCGCAGGCGACGACGATGCCCTACAGCGATTTATGGAAACTGAACACCTGCGTATGTTTTCTGGAATTGCACCGCCCAAACGTGGTTAATCTGAGAGTGGCTTTGACACCCCGTTTTGGATGGGTATTGAAAGGTTTACAACATTGGCAAAATGGGGGATATTTTACCCCTCATACGCCTGCACAATCTCCCGGTGCAGGCGTATGTCTTCCAAAAACGCGCGCTGCATCTCCGGATCGCTGATTTTCGCGGCGCGCCGGCGTAACGCACGGTGAGCCGTGGCGAGAACGTCGCCTGCGCGGCGGTCGCGCAGGGTGTGCAACACGTGCCAGCACGTCAGATGGATGCGCAGAAATTCCTCGCTGCCGTCGAGCAGCAGCGTGTCCAAATCGCGCAGTATTTTTTCGACGTCGCGTAACGCCTGCTTTGCATTGCCCTGTTCGAGCGCGCTGCGGGCCAGCCCGGCGAGTGGGTCGAGCGCCAGTTGCACTTCACCCAATTCGGTTAGCAAGACGTGCGCTTGCTGGTAGGTCCCCGTCGCTTCGTCCCGCTGCCCCAATCCCCACAAGGCGTGCCCTACGAAAGTCAGCGCATCACCCTCGACCAGATCATCCTCGGTCTCCTGCGCGAGCTGGAGCGCCTCCTCTGCATGGGCGTGGGCGGCATCATACTGCTCGAACAGCGAGAAGAGCGCGCTGAGCTGCACCAGCGTGTGCCCCTCGCTGTGCCGGTCGCCGATCTTGCGGCAGAGGCGCAGCGTTTGCTCGTAATACGCCTGTGCGCGCGCGTAGTCGGCCTGGCAGGTCGCCACGTAGCCCAGGTTGTCCAGCGCCATCCGTTCTCCCTGCCGGTCGCCGATCTTGCGGCAGAGGCTCAACGCGCGCTCCCCATACTTCATCGCCTGGGTGCAATTCTCCTGCTCCAAGAACAGCACGCTGAGATTGTAAAGCGTGGCCCACTCCCCACGTCGATCGCCGATTTTGCGGTGGATGTGCAGCGCCTGCCTGAAGTAATCCCGCGCCTCATCCTGCGCTTCCACTGTCATGCCGAGACTGCGCAAGCTGTCGGCCTGAACCTGCGGGAAGTCCGCCGAGCGGTCGAGCGCCTGTTGCAGTTGGCGTCTGGCTTCGCGGTAGTCGCCCTGGTAGAAGATCGCGCGTCCCCACGCCAGATAGCCGGCTGCCTCGTTGTGCACGTCGCGCGCAATCCGTGCCAGCCGGATGGCCTTCTGCGCTTCCGCTATTGCGGCTGGATAGTCACGCGCGCTTTCCGCATAGTTCGCGCGACGCAGCGCAATCTCCGCCTCGTGCAGTGGATCATCGAGGGCCTGGGCCAGCTTCTGCAAAGTGTCCAGATCGCACGCCCGTGCCTCACGGGCACCCATCAAGTCGTAGATGCGCTCGCGCGCGAGCAGCAGCGTGTACCGTTCGAGACTGTAGCCTGGAGTCAACGCCAGCGCCCGGCTGAAATACTCCACGGCCTCGACGTTGGCAAACTGCGCCGCAGCGCGCTCTCCGGCGCGCAGCAGATACGTGACCGCACGGTCGGGCCGGTCGGCGCGCTCCCAGTGATGGGCGAAGACGCCCACATACGTATCGCGCAATTCGCTGCGCATGCTCTCCAGAAACTCGGCCACCCATTGGTGCAGAGTCGCCCGCTCCTGTTTGAGCAGGCTATTGTAAGCCGCCTCCTGAATTAGATGATGCTTGAAAACGTATTCCGGTTCCGATCCTGGCTTCTGCTCGTAGATCAGTTCCTCGCGCTCCAACGCGAGCAAGGCGCTGTCCAGGTCGTAGCGGTGGCGTCCGGCCTTGCCGGCGACGGCATCCAGCACGCGGCGTGGGAAGGCACGCCCCACCACTGACGCCAGTTGCAGCACCCGTTTGGCGTTCTCCGGCAGCCGGTCGATGCGCGCCATAAGCACGCCGTAGAGGGTATTGGGGATGGCGATCTCGGCGGGTTCGCACGACGTCTCGCAGCGCCCACGATCTTTGTCCCATACGATCACGCCGTCATCGAGCAATGAGCGGATCAACTCCTCGATATAGAAGGGGTTGCCCTCGGTGTGATTGAGGATACGGACCTTGAGTTGTTGGGGCAACTCATCCATACGCAGCAAATGATACAGCAGCCTTTCGCTTTCCTGGATGGAGAGGGGCGTCAACCACAGATCCGTGTGCTGGCGTCCGGCGCGCCGCGCGGCGAGCTGTTTGACGAGCGTGCTGCCGTGCGCGGTTTCAGGCCGCAGCACGCAGATGAACAACAGCGGCACACGATGCGCTATGCCAGGGTGCGTTATCCCTAGCAGGCGCTCCAACAGTTCCAGTGATGTTGGATCGGCCCAGTGCAAGTCCTCGCAGACGATTACCAACGGATGCTGCCGGGCTGTGTTCTCGATCAGGCTTTCGATGGCGCGAAATGTGCCGCGCTTGAGTTCCTCGCCTTCCACATCAGATATTTTGGCGGCCATTTTCCTGTCGAGCGGAAGCCCGAGCAATTGGCTGAGGTAGGGATAGAGTGTTGGCTGTCTTTCAGGATAGCGCGGCTTGACGTCCGCCAGGGCTTGCAATCGCGCGCGCAGCGCCTCGCGGATGGCTTGTGGCGGCGTATCCACCTTGACATCCAACAGCCCACGCAGAATATCCACCCAGAGCAGATAGCGATTGAGGTCCCGAAGGAGGGACAGCGGCCTTCGACCCACTGCATATCGACATAACGCCCGGTGACGAGCCGGCGCAGTTCCGCCACCAACCGCGACTTGCCCAACCCTGCCTCGCCGACAATCGTGACGAGGCCACCTTCGCCGGCCTGCAATCGCGCGATGGCTTGTTGCAAAGCCGCCAACTCAGTCTGGCGGCCCACCAGGGGGGCTTCCAGGCCAGGGACACCGCGTATCTTCTCGGCGGTCGCTTTGGCGGACAAAGGCCGGTAAACGGCGATGGGACGGCGAACGCCTTTGGCCGTTATCGTGCCCAGTGGTCGCCATTTGAATTGCGTCCAGGCCAACCGGTAGGTATTTTCACTCACCAGCACCGTTCCTGGCTCGGCGGCCTGCTCCATGCGCGCGGCGATGGTGATGGCTTCGCCCATGGCTGTTTCTTCCCGTTGCGCCTGCGGCTTACCGACGATGACTTCGCCGGTGTTTACACCGATGCGCAGGCGCATTTCGACGTGCTCGTGGGTGCGCAACTCGGTCGCGAGTGGTTTGAGCGCCTGCTGCATCGCCAACGTCGCCAGCACGGCCCGCACAGGATCGTCTTCGTGCGTCTCCGTCGCGCCGAAGAACGCCACCAGGCCATCGCCCCGGAACTGATCCACCGCGCCGCCAAAGCGGTTGATTTCCGCTTCCAGGATGGCGAAGAGACGATTCATCAGCCCGACCCAGGCTTCGGTGCCGAGCTGTTCCAGCAATTGCGTGGATCCCTTTACGTCGGCGATGACGACGGTGACGAGCTTTCGCTCACTCTGCAACGCCATGGTCTGTGTCCCATTGGCCTGCGCTTCGCCGTTTTCCAGCGCCGTCAACTTCTCACGCGCGGCGGCGATCATTGCATCCACGACGGCGTCGCCCAACGTGCTGTGCTGTGTCTCCAACGCGCGGATGCCCTGTTCAAGCTGTGTGTAGTCAGTCATAGGTATCATTTTACCATAATTTGATATACTTTATACCCTGGTCGAAAGTACAGGACAAAATTCGTTCCTGTGAGCAATGTCAAGTTACCGGGTTTCGGTTATAATAAACTCGACACAGAACCGCCCCACACTCTCGTCATTCGTTAATGAGTAGACGGTAGACGGGAGGTGGGAGGTGGGAGGACGGAGAACTTACACTCTCGTCATTCGTGATTCGCAATTCGTAATTCGTTAGGGAGGTTTCATGACTACAGTTCAAGTTTCCCACGTCAGCAAATCTTTCGGCGACGTCAAGGCGGTGCAGGACGTCTCCTTCGAGGTTTATCCAGGCGAGGTGTTTGGCCTGCTCGGGCCAAACGGGGCGGGCAAGACGACGACGATCCGCATGATGCTGGATATTTTCCGACCCGATCGCGGCGAGATCGCCATCTTCGATGGCAAATTGACCGAGGCGAAGAAAAATCGCATCGGCTACATGCCGGAGGATCGTGGATTGTACAAAGACCTGAAATTGGAGCCGACGTTGTTGTTTTTGGCGACGTTGAAAGGCATCGACGAGGCGACGGCGCGCGCGCGGCTGGAACCCTGGTTGGAGCGTTTCGATCTGGTCGACTTCCGCCAGCAAAAAGTGCAGAACCTTAGCAAAGGGATGCAGCAGAAGGCGCAGCTCATCGCCACCTTGCTCCACGACCCGGAACTGCTGGTCGTCGATGAGCCGTTTGCGGGGCTTGACCCGGTGAACACGCGCCTGGTGAAGGACATCATCGAGGAGCTGCGACAACAGGGCAAGACGATCATTATGTCGGCCCACCAGATGCACCAGGTGGAGGAATTGTGCAATCGCATTCTCCTCATCGACCACGGGCGCAACGTCCTCTACGGTGAGGTGAACAAGATCAAGCGCGATTTCGCCGGAAATGCACTGGCGATTGAAGGCCAGGGCGATTTTGCCAACTTGCCGGGCGTGCTAGAGGCGCGCCAGCACAACAGCACGTGGCACTTGACGCTCGATGTGGGCGTCGATCCCCAGGATGTGTTGCGGGCCCTGGTGCGCCAGGAGGACGTCAAGCTGGAGCGCTTCGAGATTGCCGAACCATCGCTCGAAGACATCTTCGTCACCGTCGTGCAGCGCGCCGGACATGAGGAGGCGCCGTATGCGTAACTTCTGGCTGATCGCCAAACACGAGTATCTGAAGATCGTCCGGAAGAAGTCGTTTCTGGTGGGAACGCTGTGGGTGCCGGCGATGATCACCATCGTGCTGGTGGTGAGTATCCTGGCATCGCTCGGTCAGCGCGGTAAGCTGCCGTTGGGCTACGTGGATCACACAGGCCTCCTCAGCGAGGCTGTGACGCTGTCACCGGACGCGGATGGCAAAGCGCCGTTGACGATGCGGGCCTTTTCTGATGAGGCTACTGCGCGTAAAGCCTTGATGGATGAAGCCATTCAGGCATACTATGTCATCCCCGCAGATTACGAGCAATCTGGGCGCGTGCAGCTCTTTTACCTCGACCAGCGCCCTGCCGAAGTGGCGCAGCAAGACTTCCGCGCTTTCTTGCGCGCCAATTTACTCGCTGACTATCCTGCCGATATCCGGCAGCGGATGATAGAAGGTTCTGCGATTACCTTTCGATCCAGCGACGGATCCCAGGAACTCGAAAGCAGCAATGTGATGGCGTTCGTTATCCCGTTCGCGGGAGCATTCTTTTTCGTCTTTGCTGTGATGAACTCCGGTAGCTATATGCTCCAGGCTATCACGGACGAGAAGGAGAACCGTACTATTGAGGTGCTGGCAACCTCGGTACGCCCCGGAGAACTCATCGGTGGCAAGGCACTTGGTTTGATGAGCGTGGGCTTGACGCAGTTAAGCATCTGGCTCCTGGCCGGGGTGCTTGCGTTGTTCATTGCCTCATTCTTTGTACCGGAGGTGCAAGGAGTGCACATCCCCTGGACGCTCCTCGGGGTCATTGCCCTCTTCTTCTTGCCAGCTTACGCTTTGATTGCTGGGTTGATGACAGCCGTGGGTGGCATCGTCTCCGATCTACGCCAGGGCCAGCAAATCACGGGTATCCTGAACCTCTTCTTCATGCTACCTTTTTTCTTCGTAGCACTGATTATGGCAAAACCGAATAGTCCGGTAATCGTAGCGCTGACATTGTTCCCCACGACGGCTTTTGTCACCATCACTATGCGATGGGCGATGACGACGGTGCCGCTGTGGCAGTTAGCCGCGAGTTGGGTGTTGGTGGTCGCTTCGGCAGGGGCGAGTGTGTGGCTCGCGACGCGTATCTTCCGCATCGGGATGCTGCATTACGGGCAAACGTTGCGTGTCAAAACCATCCTTGCCCGCCTGCGTGCTGAGCGATCCTGAAAGGGGTAGAGGATGCGTAATATTTGGTTAGTCATCAAACATGAGATTCGCAATACGCTTGGAAAGCCTTCGTTTTGGATCACTACGTTCCTGCTGCCCGCGGTCATTTTGATCTTCACCTTCGGGACGCAGTTCCTCAGCCAGCGCGCGTTCGAGGAGGAAGCGGATGTGCTAGCTAGTGCGGAGCAAGGTGATACGCTGGCGATTGGATACGTGGATCATGCGGGCTTGATTGCCCAATTGCCTCCCGGCATCCCAGAAACGTTCGTGCGGGCGTTCCCCGATGAAGCCAGCGCGCACGCGGCCTTGGAGGAAGGCGAATTGCGGGAATACTACGTGATTCCAGCGGATTACATCGCCACCGGCGACCTCGTTGTGGTGGAGAGAGAGTTTGCGCCTTTCGGCAACATTGGGAGCGCGGATGTCTTCCAATACATTGTCAGTTTTAATCTGGTGGGAGATGCAACGGTAGCCAGACGGATTGCCAATCCCATTACTGACCTCGAGATCAATGCATTGGAAGCCACGGGCACGACTGCCGATGCTGATTTCGGGACGCGCTTCATCATCGGATACGGCGTGCTCTTCATCTTCTACTTTGTGCTCACGATGAGCAGCAGCTTTATGCTACGCAGTGTCTCACGGGAGAAGGAAAACCTCACCGTGGAAGTGCTGCTGGTGAGTTTGCGACCCCGCGACCTGATGTTGGGGAAGGTGCTCGGTTTGGGATTGGTGGGCTTGCTCCAGATGGGCATCTGGCTCGGCGGTAGTCTCTTGACGATGCAGCATGGCAGTTCGATGTTGGAAACGTTCGGCGTGATGTTCGGCCAAATCACGCTGCCATCGGGCTTTCTGGTGTGGGGATTGCTCTACTTCCTACTCGGCTACATCCTGTACGCTTCGGTGCTCGGGGCCATCGGGGCGCTGGCGCCGAATGCCCGCGAATCCGGGCAATTCACTTTCATCACGATGGTGCCGATGATGATCCCGCTGTTGCTCAGTAACGCCTTTGTCGAAACACCAAATGGCGTGTTAGCCACGGCTCTCAGCCTCTTCCCCTTGACCGCACCCACGGCGATGCTACCGCGTCTGGCAGCGGGCGGTGTGCCACTGTGGCAGCCAGTGATTGGCCTGGCGATCCTGGCCGTGACGACGTACCTCTTCGTGTTGCTCGCGGCACGCTTCTTCCGCGCGGATACACTGCTCTCCAGTGCAAGTATGAGTTGGCAGCGTGTGATGGAGGAATTCAGGAAAGGGAGTAGGGAGTAAGGAGTACGGCGTACGGGGTAACTGGTAATCGGTGATTGGTAACTGGCAAGAAATTGCATAGTCTCCCCGATTACTCATTACTCGTTACCCATCTCTCCTTACTTCAAAATGTAATACGTTCCGCGCTTCTTCCCGATTTTGAGGAGGACACCGCGTTCAACCAAATCTACCAGATCCAAGCGCAGCGTCTCGGCGGTCACGTCGGGGCAGAGTTTCTGGTACTCACGGTTGGTGATGCGCTCGTTCTTTTGCAGGTAGGCAAGCACTTTCGCCTGACGCTCGTTCATCGTCAGATCGACGGCAACGGGCATGACGGGTTGGCGCTTATGGACGTTCTCGAAGACGACGGTGAACGCATAGTCCAGCGCGCGGAACTGTGGCGGCGGATGCCCGGCGTTCACCATATCCTGGATCATCAGGTCGACGCCTAGCCCCAGTTCTTCGATGTAGCCCCAATGGAACAGACCATTGACAATGCGCGGGTTGCGCGAGAAGTGCTCATCCACGATGTTATCGATGGTGATGAAGCCGGGTAGCCCCCCAGGGCTGGAAATCTCCAGCCGGTCGGCGAACATGCGCACCTCGATGGCACGGCCGCGCAAGCGATAGTCGCGGTGCGCCACGGCGTTCACCAGCGCCTCGCGGATGGCGGTGGGTGGGTACTGCCACTGCTCTTTGCGCTCCAGGCCGCGCACGACCGCGCCTACGCGTATTTCATCCTGTAGGATGTCCCACGCACGCTGGATGATGTGCGCCAGTGCGCCCTTGAACTCCACGCGCCGCCCATAGCCTGGATCGCCTTCTTCTCTGTGAGCTTGCGTGCCGTCGAACCGCACGAACGTCAGTCCGCTGCGAGGGATGAATGCCTGTGGGTTCTTGCCGAAGAGGAGGATGCCCGCCACAGTTGGCACGCCAGCTCCTGGCGTGTCTCCGGGAAGCAGCCAGCCCATCTCCACGAGCAGATCATCGAGCGGGCGGCTCAACGGGCGTCCCTGGCGCTTTTCCCACATCTCGACGAATTCGCGCAGCGTGTCTTCGTCGAGATCGTCGCGCGTTGCACCAGGAACCGACTCGGCTTCGTATTCCCCTGTGGAGCGACTGGCGAGGATTTTCTGCAACTGCGCGCCGGAAAGTGCGCGGTTTTCCGCCCCCGCGCGCACCAGCACTCGGCCATCTTTCAAGGTGTGTAGTTCGGTGCTGCGCTGTACGCGCCCTACGAAGACGAATGCTCCGCCGGTTTCGATTTGCTCCCAATGCACGGGTATCGGTGGACGGCAGAGTCGCTGGGCCTGTTGGATGATTTCATCGAACTCTTCGGGGTAGAGGGCCCCGGTGGGGGTGCCGGCGGCAGGCGTGCTGCCACCTGCGACGCCGCTGTCCTCAGCAACGCCAATATAGAGCGTGCCGCCGTCGGCATTGGCAAATGCTACTAGCGTCTCGGCCAGTAGCAGCGCATCCGTTGTCGGCAGCAGTGCGGTCAATTGACTGGAGCGAGGCCGAATTTTGTCGCGCATATCAAGTTCCTTTGTCGGTGGGATGGGTAATCGGTGATTGGTGATTGGTAATCGGGTAGTCCGAAATTGGCACTTCCCTAATCCCCAGTTACCAGTTACTCATCTCCAATTACTGGTTCCTTATCGCCATTGCTTGTGTCGCCATTGCCGTTGTTTGCACCACCGCTGGGCAGTCGTGCGAGGGAGGCGACGCGATCCCCGTCTTTTAAGTCCATCATTTGCACGCCGCGCGTGTAACGCCCCATCTTTGGGATTTTTTCCACACGGGTGCGCAGCACGATCCCGTTTTCCGACATCAGCGTAACCTCGTCGTCGTCCTGCACTACGCGACCATCCACGATGGGGCCGGTCATATCATTGACGCGGTAGGCAATCACACCCTTGCCGCCGCGCCCCTGCGTGCGGAACTCGTCCAGTGCGGTGCAGCGCCCGTATCCCTTTAGCGAAACCAAGAAAAGCGATCCGTTCGGTTCCACGACCTCGGCAATGGTCAGACGGTCGCCCTCGTCCATACGGATGGCGATGACGCCAGCCGCTGTGCGGCCCATTGGACGCGCGTCCTGCTCGTTAAAGCATATACCCTGACCTTGCTCTGTCACCAAAATGAGATTATCGTTGCCTTGCGTGAGGCGCACCCAACCCAACTCGTCGCCATCGTAGAGCGAGATGGCGATGAGGCCACTAGGTCGTACCGCCCTAAACGCTGAGAGAGCAGTGCGCTTGATGCGGCCTTTTCGCGTGATCATCGACAGATAGCGCATGCTGCTCTCCGACGCTTCATCAAAACTTGACACAGGCACAACGGCGGTGACGTGCTCCTCAACCCCCACCGCCAGGATGCCTGCAATCAGTGAGCCTTTGGCTGTGCGTCCGGCGTCGGGAATCTGATAGACCTTCTCCTGGTAGACCTTCCCCTTGTCGGTAAAGAAGAGGAGTGTGTCGTGGCTGTAGGCTGAAAGCAGCGTGGTGATTTCGTCCTCATCGCCGGTTGCCATACCGATGACGCCACGCCCACCGCGTCCCTGGGCACGGAAAGTCGTCCAGGGCATGCGCTTGATGTAGCCGCGCTGCGTGATGGCGATCAGTACATCTTCTTCCTCGACCAGGTCTTCTTCATCGAGGGAGGCATCCGCGTGGGGACGGATGGCTGTGCGACGCGGGTCGGCGTAGTGCTCGTGCAATTCGAGCAAGTCCTGGCGGATGACCTGGCGCTGTTGGAGCGGCGAAGCGAGCAGCCCTTCAAGGTAGGAAATCGTCTTGAGTAGCTCAGCGAATTCCTCCTCAAGCTTCTGGCGTTCCAACCCGGTGAGGCGGCGCAATTGCATGTCGAGGATTGCTTGTGCCTGCACCTCAGTCAACCCAAAATTTGCCATCAAACGATCGCGGGCGATTTGCACGTCCGGCGATTCACGGATCGTCTTGATGATCGCGTCCAAGTGATCCAGGGCGATAAGCAGCCCTTCGACAATGTGTGCGCGAGCTTGAGCCTTGTTCAGGTCGAACTGCGTGAGACGCACCAGAACCTCGATGCGGTGATCAAGGAAGATTTGGAGCAAGCGACGGAGCGGCAGCACGCGCGGGACACCATCCACCAGCGCAAGCAGTTGGATACCGAAGGTGGACTGCAGTGGTGTGTGTTTGTAGAGGCGGTTGAGAGCTTTCTGCGGCTGCGCGCCGCGTTTCAGTTCGATGACGATGCTCAACCCGCGCTTATCGGATTCGTCGCGCAGATCGCTGATCTCTTCTAGCTTGCCCTCGCGGACGAGCGTAGCGATGCGTTCAATCAAGCTCGATTTATTGAGCTGGTAAGGGATCTCGGTGACGACGAGACGGAAGCGCCCGCCCCGCATTTCTTCGACGTTGGCAACAGCCCGCATCACGGCTTTGCCACGTCCTGTGGCATACGCTTTGATAATGTGTTCAAGCCCCAGGATTTGCCCGCCAGTGGGGAAGTCCGGTCCTTTGACGAGCTCCATCAGCTCTTCGATGCCGATTTCCTCACGGCGATCCCAGTTGTCGAGCATGTGGACCAGCGCATCTACAATCTCACCCAGATTGTGCGGTGGGATACTGGTCGCCATCCCCACGGCGATGCCCGACGCGCCGTTGACGAGCAGGTTGGGCAAACGCGCGGGCAGCACAGACGGCTCTTGCAGGCTGCCGTCGAAGTTATCTATCCAGTCTACAGTATCTTTCTCGATGTCGGTTAGGAGTTCCATCGCGATGGGCGCAAGGCGAGCTTCAGTGTAGCGCATCGCTGCCGGAGAATCACCATCGATCGAGCCGAAGTTGCCCTGTCCATCGACGAGCATATAGCGCACGGAGAAATCCTGCGCCAGGCGCGCCATCGCTTCGTAGACGGCGGAGTCGCCGTGTGGGTGGTACTTACCGAGCACTTCACCGACGATACGCGCGGACTTCTTGTGTGGCGAGGTGGGGCGGATGCCCATATCATGCATCGCATAGAGGATACGTCGCTGTACCGGCTTGAGTCCATCGCGCGCGTCGGGCAGTGCGCGTGCCACAATCACGCTCATCGCATAATCGAGGTACGCAGTGCGCATCTCGTGTCGAATGTCTACTGTCTTGACGATTCCGATTTCGTTTTCTGTGCTCAAAAGGCTCATTCCTCCACGGGTTCAGCGTTGTGGGAAGGTGATGTTTTTGCCACAAATACCTTTAATTTCCCGAAGGTATATGACCATAGCGTCTGTGGCAGAAAATCAGGAAACATGAGGGTTTCCAGGCACTATTATACCCTAAAAGAGGGAGAGGGCGAATGCTCTGGATGATAAAATATCAAGCCCCTGGCAATCTACGCCAGGGGCTAATCGCCAACGAATATCTCGTTCGTTGTTGTTATTCGACTTCCAATCGCGTGACTTCGATCTGTGAATCGTAGGCATCAGGGACGTTGTGCCGGATGATGCCCCAAACGTGAACCATGGTACCGGTATCGCGCAAGGCGACAAGCTGCCCACCAATCTCCCCAAACCCTGCAATGCCGACGCGCGTGCCGTTCTGATCAATCATCTGGAAGTAATCGTCGAACTGCGCCCCTTCTGGATTGGCGACCATAACGCCTACCCACTCCTCGACCGGCTCGGTAATATCCGCAGTTTCCGGTGATGCTTCGTTGTCTGGTTCGACGCCACACTCGCCACGGAAGAACGCCCATTCTTCACATTCGCTGCCATCGGCAAAGACGCACACGCCATACTGCCCAACATCTGTGTCCCGTATGTCTAGCGTGCCCCCTTGTTCTTCGCAGTAAACGGAGGCCGGATTTGCCATCCCGACACCTTTGTTTTCCTCTACAACTGTCGGGGATTCGGTTTCTTCGATTACCGCGTCGGGTGGAGGTTTTTCCGGCGACACTGCCCCACTTACCGGACTGCCGCATCCGGCGACGAGTAAGAGACAACCTAAAAGTCCTAGCGTCAATAATTTGGTTTTCATCATTTTCTCCTTTTGCTATTTGGAACCTTTCTACTATTTGTAACGCCGTTTTGCGCAAAAAGGTTCCGGTTTTTGCACTATGCCACTGGTGAGTTTCTGGCCTGGTCACCTGACCGGGAGAACAAATGCCAATTCACCCTTTTGTAAAAATATGGTAAACTAGCACTGAACCTGAGCAACGGCTTATTGACATCCCTAAGGGTTGTGCTAAACTGAACTTGAGGTGTATGACTGAGGAGGAATGTTATGACAGAAGAACGAAATCCGCAATCCACCCCCGCAGAAGCGCACAAAGACGCTGCGCCTGCACAAGAGAAGCTCAAGGTCGTTTGTATCGAAGACGAACCCGAAATGATCGAATTGATTCGCCTGATTTTGGGGCGACGGAATTTTGAGCTTATCGGCGCTGTGGGCGGGCGCGAAGGTCTGGAAGCCGTACGCAAAATCAAACCTAAACTGGTGCTGCTTGATCTGATGATGCCCGATATCGATGGGTGGGAAGTCTATCAACAGATGAAGGCGGACGAGGAATTGAGCCATATTCCGGTCATTGTCGTTACGGCCAAAGCGCAAAGCATCGACAAAGTCCTCGGTCTGCACATTGCCAAAGTCGACGATTATGTGACCAAGCCCTTCGGGCCACAGGAATTGCTTGCCAGCGTCAACAAAGTGTTGGGTACCAACTTATAATAACCAGCTCTTTCGACGTCATATAGACACTGTCTGCTTGTACGTTCTTTTGCAAGACCGGCAATGACGTTCCAGAGCGCTGGGCTGTCGTGAGCCCGGCGCTCTGATTTCTCGAAAGTAAGCTGTGTGTCGGGAGGTGGGGAATAAAATGACAGAGCGCACGAAGATCGTTTACATTGAAGATGATCAGGATATGATTGATCTCGTGGGTGTTATCCTGAGCCGAGATAATTTGGAGATCGTTGGTGTCCGTGAAGGGCAAAGGGCGTTGGAGACGATCCGTCAGGTTGAACCGGCGCTCGTTCTGCTTGATCTGATGTTGCCTGATATGGGTGGGTGGGAGATCTATCAGGCTATGAAACAGGAACCGGATATGCGAGATATCCCGGTCATCGTGATTACCGCACGCGGCGCGCCCATCGATAAGGTACTTGGAGAGCACGTCGCCAAAGTACAGGTGTACATCGTCAAACCATTTGGTACCCACGAACTCCGCGACAGTGTGAAACGTGTGCTAGGGATGGAGAGTGGAGAGTTAGGCGCAGCGCCGAGGCGTCGCCCCTAAGCGCGCTTATTCTACTCTCGATCCAACAGGAGTGTCCCCATGCCCACCGCGAGCTTGTTGGCGATTGGCAATGAGCTGCTCAACGGCGCTGTCCGCGATACTAATCTCTTCTCGTTGAGCCAGAACCTCACGCGGATGGGCTTCAGTGTAGAATACACGGCAATGGTTCGCGATATCCCCCAGAAAATCGCGGACGTGGTTTTGTTTCTCCTGGCGCAACAGCCGGATGTGTTGCTGTGTAGCGGTGGTCTCGGCCCCACCGAAGATGATCTAACGCTGCCCGCGCTGGCAGAAGCACTGCATATGCCACTCGCCTTCGACAGCACAGCGGCGGACCTCGTCGAAAGTCACTACGATCGCCTGCTGGCGCAACACTACCTTACGCAACGCGGACCCGCATTCGCACGAGAAAAGATGGCGACGTTGCCTCTCGGTGCACAGCCGCTTCCTAACCCGGTAGGAACTGCACCCGGCGTCAAAATGGAACATCAGAAGACGACGATCTACGTTCTACCCGGCGTACCGGCAGAGCTGGAGGCAATCTTTGCGGCTTCGATCGCGCCGGAACTGCTACGCCGCTTCACCCCGGGAATATGGGCCGAGCATTCAATGCTCGTCTACTGTGATGATGAAGCTGATCTCGCCATCCCCTTGCGCGACGTTGCCCAGCGCCATCCCGAGGTCTATCTCAAATCCCTGGCAAAGCCGTTCCCCGCAGCCAGCACCGAGGGCTTACGGGTGATCGCCGTGGCGTTGGCGGCAACTGAGAGCGAGGCGCACGCTGCAGCACAAGAAACGCTGAACGACCTGCACCGCACGGCAGAAGCCGCCGGTCTTCCGGTCGGTGAGTCATCTTCTTCGACAAATTGAACGGATTCCGAAAGACTTTTGACGTTAGACTTTCGACTTTGGACTATTCGCAGGAGGTATTTTTATGGACTTAACATTGACTATCGTTCTTATTGAAAAGCCGGAACCGATCAACTTCATCTTGGGGCAATCCCATTTTATCAAAACGGTGGAAGATCTGCACGAGACGCTGGTCACAGCCGTCCCCGGCATCAAGTTCGGCATCGCTTTCTGCGAGGCATCGGGCAAATCCCTGGTGCGCTGGTCCGGCACCGACGACGCTATGATTGAACTGGCGCGCAGCAACGCGCTGGCGTTGAGCGCCGGGCACAGCTTCATCATTTTCCTGGGCGAGGGGTTCTATCCCGTCAACGTGCTTAACGCTGTGAAAATGGTCCCGGAAGTCGCGCACATCTTCTGTGCGACGGCCAATCCCACCCAGGTCATCCTCGCCGAGACCGAACAGGGACGCGGCATCCTGGGCGTCATCGACGGGATGCTGACACAGGGCATTGAAGGTGAAGAAGATATTGCCTGGCGCAAGGATTTCTTGCGGATGATTGGCTACAAACTCTAGTTCAACTCCACGCCCTGAGGCTTTCACGCTATGCCATCTGTGACGCGGGCTCCCGCTATGCCCTCTTCCTCTACGCGGTGGTTGGATTTGCTCAAACGGGATCCGGTCCCCTGGTTATTGGATCCTGTGAATCCCTCCGCCCGTCTGTTAACGTTGCGCCATCTATTCAAGAGGCCAGAGACAGCCTTGCTTGAGGAAAACACCCGGTTGCTGGCCTGGACGCCTATCGTCAATTTGCGGGAGCATTGGGACCACGTCAACTTTTGGGGACGCGAGTACGATCCCTATTTCGGCGGCGCGCTGGGCAACTTTGGCACGCTCTACCTTTTCACCCAATTGGGAATGTCGCACTCTTGCCGCCCGCACTTCCCGGAAGTCGAACCGGCGTGCGAAAATCTGCTCGACCGAGGGCGCGGCGAGGATGGCCGTTTTGCTGCTGGCAGCACTGCCGTCGGCAGTGAGAATGTGTCGTGGCTCTGCTATACCGGGATGGCGCTGCAGATTATGTGGGGCTTCGGTTACGAGAACGATCTGCGTGCGCGTTCGGCGTTGGCGGCGTTGCTCCATACGGTTCTCTTGCGTCCAGAATTGCTGGACTGTCCGATTGCCAGCGGTGCATGCGCGCATGGCTTGGTCAAAGCGGTGGGCGCACTTGTCGGCATCCCGGCTGAGCAGCGCGGCACAGACGAAGAGGCCGCGATCGCGGTGTTGGGTGAATCTCTCGTCAATTATCCCTTTGACTTTAGCGGGCGCGACGTGGACTGGCTCCAGCCAACTTTTCCACGCTATTATCACGCTGACATCGTGGAACTGTGCCGCGTGATGGCGCAGACAGACTTCCGCATTCATCCCCGTTTTCAAGGCTGGCTTCATTTGCTGCTTTCCCTCAAGACGGATGAAAGCCGCTGGAATAAAGCGCGTCCATCCCCTGCGCTATCCGAAGAGCGCCTTTTCCACCCGAGCCGCTGGCTCACGTTTGAAGCCGTCCACGCTTTGACGTTGACCTACGGAGATACCGTTTATGCGCCCTGAGGACCAACTGAAGGCCGGCGTGTATTACACGGTCATCCCGCGTGTGCTGGTGTTTTTGACACGCGACGACGCGGTATTGTTACTACGTGGCGCGCCGGACAAAAAGCTGTGGGCCGGGAAGTACAACGGTCTGGGCGGGCACATCGAACCTGGGGAGACAGCGTACCAGGCCGCCGTGCGCGAGGTTGGCGAGGAGGCCGGGCTGACCGTGGAGGCACTCACACTTCGCGCCATCGTCCACGTGATGTTGACTTCTGCGCCCGGCGTGCTCTTCTTTGTCTTTACCGGCACGGCGTTGCCAGGCGAACTCTACGCCTCAATCGAAGGCGCGCCGGTTTGGGCGGCCCGCTCGGAAATCAGCACGCTCCCGCTGGTCGAGGACTTGCCGGAACTGCTCCCGCGTGTGTTGGAACCTGGCCCGTTGATCTACGGCCATTACACCTTCACCGAGGACGGGTTGCGTATGGCCTTTCAGTCGCCTGTGGTAGATGGAAATTCGCGCATGCCTAACGTGGCGGCGCGTGCTTCTTCTTCGGCGAATTCGCGCAGCGTTGCCGGAAAACGCCCGTGCAACGGCGAGAGTTGAGCGCCCAGGCGTACGGTAGTCGTGAGTAGCCACGCCAGTGGCCAGCCGAGGCCGCTGAGGCGCGTCGCGCGGGCCAGTTCGGCGATGCCGCCGTCGTCCCATCCACCCAACAGAGCGGTGAAAAAGCCGTACAACGCCAGCCCCACGGTTAACCCTCCCAGCAGCAGTACAACGCTGGCCGAGACCGTCGGTTTCCACAGCCATTCTCCTACAATCCCCAGGAGGCTGTAGAGCACTGCCGCAGCGCCGATAGGAGCAACGAACGTCTGCCACACGTAGACGCGCGTGCGCCCGGTTGCTCGCCCGACAAACCACCAGCCTACCAGCCCGCGCAGCATCAGCGCGCTGGCGAAGGCAATCGGCAGTCCCACCATGCCGTAGGGTGGGGCTAATACTGCCAGTAACCCTACGCGCACCACTTGCTCGCCGACGGTCAGCCATGAGACTGTCGCCGGGCGGCCTAGCGCGATCAAAATCTGGTTGGCAGACCAGGCCAGCCATTGGAATGCTCCCCACAGCAGGATCGGCAGCAGCCAATGGGCGATCTCCGTCGCTGACGCCCCCATTATGCCAAGGATGACGCGGTCTCCCACAGCATACAGTGCTGTGAACAGGAACAGGCTGAACCACAACCCATAATGTACACTCTGGCTGATATAGTAGCGTAGCAATCGTTCGTATCCCTGGATATGTACTTCGGCTATTGCGGGCAGCAAGCCATTGTACAGGCTGATCGAGAGTACGTCGTAGACGGCAGCAAAAGTGATCGCGAGCGTCCAGGAATTGTGCAGATTGCTATAGGTGGGAATCAAGCGTGGCAGGAGCACTGTCTGGGCAACGGCGCCCAATGGGACGAAGGCCGCGCCAAATGCCAGCCGTCCGCCGAAACTCGCCATGCGCCCCGCGATGTGCCGGTCGAACGTCGGCAACAGCAATGCGCGCAGGGCGTAGCCCTGGTATTTGTATAGCCCCACGCCGATCACGAAGACTGCCAATTCCGCCAGATACAGCCCTAGCCCCAGGCCCAGCATCCCGCCCATACTTTCACCGAGCGCCGGCTGTGCTGCGCCCCACTCTCGCAAAAGCCGCACGGTCCAGCTTTGGATCAAAATCGTTCCTCCAAAGAGCGTCAAAGCCAGGTACTGCTCATAATCGAGCCGCTGCACAGCACGGAAGAAGAATCTGATGCACTGAAAAAAGCCGGGGAACTGGCTCAGCGCGTGGGCGACCAGAAAAAACGCCAGATGCGCCTGCGCGGTGCCGGGCAAAATGAGGGTTGCGACGAGGGCAGCAAGGCCGAATTGTGCCGCGCCGCTGAGCATTTGCCACCACACGTAGTATTGGAAGTAGCGGAAAGCTTCCTGAGGATGGCGGATACGCAGCGTGGCAAAATAATAGACCGCGGCGACGCCGGTTCCCATATCCAGAAGCAGTCCTAACGCACTCAGCCCTAGCCCGAAGATTTCCCAGGTGCGTAGGGTTTGCATCCAGGGCATCAACTCACGGGGGAGCAAGTCACCCTGGTAAACGGCCATGGGAATCACTAGCAGGAAGTAGGGTAGTAGCAGTGTCAGCAGTCCACCCAGCGGACGGTGAAAGCCGACCTGCTCCCAATCATCACCCCGTGAAGATGTGTGACGTGGTTTTCCGCGTGATGTGATGCGGATCTCGTCCCAAAGCTCTGGGCGCATAAACAACCGCCGCCGGGCCAGGTAGAGCGCCCACCCGGCGAGGAACATAACGGCAAGGCCGCTACCGATGATGCCCCACTGCACCCGTCCGTGCGGCACGGGAGAGAGGGGATAGTTGGCGAAAGCCAGGATGCGCGGTGCATTAGCTGCTTCGAGAATCAGGCGATAGATAAGATAGCGGAAATAGGGCCAGCTTTGCCATTCACGGTTGGAGGGATGCGCGAGCCACCCACCGACGATGAAGATTTGTGCGCGCTCGCGTCCTCGAACGCGCTGAATCACCGGTTCGCGTGCGCTGGTGATGATGAGTGGACGCAGCAAGTTGGGGTTGGAGATGACCGTGCGCGCTTGAATGGGCGGTGCAGCACCCCACGCGATGGTGTTTTGGAGCGCGTCAATCTGCTCCTCGCTTTCGACACTCAGCGCGTTCCTGAACTGCGCCATACCGAACGTGCTTACGCCCAACAGCACGCTCAAATCATCAACACTTTGGGGAAACTGTGGGCCACAGAAAATCACCAGCCCCACATCGCTGCGTTGTGCCATCCCATTAAACAACTGCAAAGTCTCTTTGTTGCGTGGCAGGAAGTCGTTGAGCACCAACACCTGGGCCAGTTCCGGCTGGTCGACCCGCACGATGTAGGGCTCTGCCAGGTTGATGGCCTCGGCAATAGTATCTTCGAGACCTACGTAGTAGACACCCACCGGTGCGGTGGGTGTCTGTGCACGGGCAGTGCTACTACGGAGGATGATCAACACTGCCAGCAACACAAAAAGCCACCCCAGGCGTAAATGCCTAGCGCGTGGACGCATCCGCACGCCCAAACGTTGTGGCGGGCAACTCTCATGGGATTCCATGCTTAGTGCTTTACTCACCTCGCGAAGGTTGCGGACGAACTATGTGGAACCTTCGCGAGGTTTTTCGGGTTGTTCCAATGGCGGCAAATCTTCTGGTTTTTGTAGCCCAAACTGCTGCAAGAACTCGAACGTCGTCCCATAGAGGATCGGGCGCCCAACTGTTTCGGCGCGGCCTCTCTCCTCGATCAGACCGGCATTCAGCAAGGTGCGCAGCACGCTATCGGAGCCGACGCCGCGGATGGCCTCGATCTGTGGGCGCGTGATCGGTTGTGCGTAGCCCACAATCGCCAGCGTCTCCAGGGCTGCTTGCGAAAGACGCAGGTGCACTTCCAGGCCGAGCAGTTTCTCGACGTGAGGAGCAGCTTCGGGTGCAGAGACGATTTGCAGGCGATTTTTGCTGCGCTGCAGCCGTAGACCCGTTGCGGTAAAGCGTATTTCTAGCGTGGCGAGGGCGCTCTCGGCCTCTTCGAGCGAGAGATCCGCAGCCTCGGCCAGCGTCTCGAGCCGCAACGGTTGCGGGGCGGCAAAGAGAAGCGCCTCGAGAAGGGCGTCGGGCGTTAGCGCAGTTGTTTCGCTCACGCTCAGCGATCCTCTTCAGTGGGAAGGGGTGGTGGCCCGGCCCATTCCTGCGCCGGGGGAGTTTCACTGGGCGTCTCCGGTGGAAGTTGGGGTGGTATTTCCGGCGGGGTCTCGCGTGGCATTTCGGGTTCAGGTTTTTCTTCCTTCGGCTTTGTCTTCTTAACCACGGGGGTAGGGCTAGGCGCGACTTTGATCCGCACCTCTGGTTGGCCGTAGACCTGCAAGCCCAGGTTGTCGGCTAACACCGTGGTCACGGCCTCCATCAGTTCATTCGCCAGGTCGGGCACATCGTTGCCGGCGCCTACCTCAACGTCGACGATGGCGCGCACCTTGTCGCCCTTTGCGGTGACCTTGGGCGCAACTTTGAGCACGCCCGGAATTGGATCGAGCTGGTAGGCCAGTTGCTGCGTGATGCTGTCGGTGCTGATGGTCGCCATACCACCCGTCACCTGCTGTACGCGGATGAAGCGCCGATGTGCGGGGCGCACTTCCAGGAAGATCAGGAACAAAATGACGATATCCAGGAACAGTGCCAGCAACAGGCCTAGAATCAGGCGCCAGACCGCTTGTACGTTGTTGAAGTACTGCCCTAGATCGACCAGCCATTGCCCAACATTGATGAAAATGACGTGGGGCAAGACGCAGACGGCGGTGAGTAGCGCCATCATAGCCAATAGCACCACGACAATGATAACACGGTTAATCGTATTCATCTTTTAGCCTCCCTTGCAGATAAACTGTTGGAACATTTGAAAGTTAAGATGTTGTGTTCTCCATTCCATTTTAGCTTCGATTCACGAGATTGCTACCGGCGCACGGTCAGAGATCGGTCACAGCCTAAAATTCAATCCACACTTTGTCGGTGTAATCGTGCAGGGTCGTTTCGAGCAAAGCCAGCACGTCGATCTCATCTTCAACACGCCGGACTTCGTCCAGCTTGGCCCAGGTCGCCGGGTTGCGCGCGTGAATGGAACAGGGGTCCTTGTATGGCAGAATTGAAAGCTCGTAGGTGCCGATGTCCTGCGCAGCGGTGATGATTTCGGCTTTATCGTATCCGATAAGCGGGCGCAGGATGGGCAGCGTCGTCGCCTGGCTGATCAGGTTGATGTTGGGCAGTGTCTGCGACGCCACCTGCCCGATGCTTTCGCCCGTCACCAGCGCCAGGGCTTTGCGTCGCAGGGCAAACTGCTCGGCAGCGCGCATGATGAAGCGTCGAAAGACGACCGTAGCAACACGCGTTTGTACGCCTGCCATTGCCGTCTCGAAGGGCGCGGCAGAGATCAGATACAGCGGTGCAGCAAGTCTGTGTGGAGCCAGCACAGCGCGTGCCATGTCCGGAATCTTGGAAGCGCGCGCCAGTTCGGCGCTTGGCAGCAGATGAAAGTGCAGCAGATCCAGCGTGCAACCGCGCTTCAGCATCATGTACGCCGCCACGGGCGAGTCGATGCCCCCGGAGAAGAGCGCGAGCACGCGACTGCTCACGCCTACCGGCAATCCGCCCGCCCCTGGGAGACGGCGCACGAAGCAGTAGGCTGCATCTTCGTAAATCTGGATACTCACCGTCACGTCGGGATTTTTTAGCTTTACCGGCGCACCGGTCAGTGCCACGATGCGCGCCCCAATTTCCCGATTGACTTCCGGGGAGTGGATCGGGAATTTTTTGTTGCCGCGCGTTGTATCGACCTTGAACGTAGTGCTCGCCGTCACCACGCCTTCGGCAAGCTGCAACGCAGCCTGGCTGATTGCCTCAAAATCGGCGGGCACGATGGTCGTTGGCGCGAAGTAGGCGATGCCGAATACCTTGCCGAGTCGCGCTTCGATGGTCTCGGTGGGCAGGTCGGCGAACACTTTGACGAGAATATGACTATGAAAAGGATCCACCTTCGTTCCTTCTGCATCGTACAACACCGCGCGGATATTCTGAACTAGCCGGCGCACGAAGAAAATCCGGTTGCGGCCTTTTAAGCCCAACTCGCCAAAATGTACGATATACGCTTGCATGCACACTCCTCTACATAGAACAACGGCGTGTGAAACTCACACGCCGTCTGTATCGCGTGGGGCGTTAGGCGCGGTCACGAACGCCGCCGCGCTACCCCCAAACCAACGGAGAACACGCTCCCTATCACGAATAGCATCAGTGCGTTCACCAGCGCGTGAGTGTTCTCCAACCCGCTTGGTGGCAATATCCCACCACCCCCCGTGGGGTAGAGCCCCATGTAGACGTAGGTGACTTGCCCTGATTCAGGCACGTTGACCACACGCTCCGTTGGCGTGGTGGCGACGTAGCCTTGGGGGACGTGGAACTTCACACGCCAGCCGCCATTGGGTAGCGGCGCCGGCCCGTAGGTCCCCGTAGCATACGTGTTGCCGAACTCATCCACGGTGCGATTCTCCGAATAGTAGGTGTGGCTATATTCGCCATTGGAGACGGTGAAATAGACGCCTCCCAAACCTTTCTCGTTGGCGTCCATCTTGCCGTTGCGGTTGCTATCTACAAACGCCGCGCCGCGGATCGTGCCTTCACCTGGGCCATAAGCAGGCTTTGCAGCGATCGAGAAGACGCTTAACACACACAAGAGTAGGATAACTCCGCGTTGCACTTTCGCGGACCATAGTACTCTTTGTTCGAACCGGTTGAACAGATTTAGCGGATTCATTTTCTTTAACCCTCCTGATCATCCTGGTCTTACTTTATTGTACAGTGAAAGATGTTGTTTTGCAAGGGGCTTCCTCCTTCGGTGATTACCCACATGTCGCACTATGCGCGCGATTCATTCACCGCAGAGATCGCAAAGCACGCAGAGAAAGCTTCTTTTGGCATGGTTCAGACAGCCGCGCAGTTAGATTGACACTTCAAAGCTAACAAGAAAATTTCTTGTGGCAAATTTTCGTGAGTACAGGTCGAATTTTCCCGTTTTGACCTCAACATTGGTCAAAAATGCCGAAAACGCTTGTTCGGGAAGCCACTTTGGTAACAGTGTGATCAGAAAGGGCTGGCGCCGTCGATTGCCACCTGCAGAAGTGTCAATCTAACTTAGACCCTGCCCTTCTTTTATATCTCTCCGCGCTCTCAGCGCACTCAGCGGTTAAAGCAGAGCGGAATTTGGCTTTTGCCCCCGCGTTTGGCGTTCGATGCCGTTCCGCCGACACACCTGCCCCGAACGTCATTGCAGGACACACGAGTCACATCGGGCCGGATTCCTGATGGCTGCCGGTAGATGACAACACGGCAGCGTGTCTCCTACCGGCTCGCCGTGACAGACGCTACCGCGCCACAGTTTTCCCTCCACGACGGCGCGGTGACGACAGGCAAACCCCGCGAGGACAAAGCCATTGCCGCCGGGCGGAGGCTTGGGCCGATGAAGACGCGAGGGTAATCTATGGCATCAAGTTCTGAACATGCTCCTACCCTTTTTACAGTACAACGCCGCTGATAACACACGCGGCATTTGCCTTTCAAGGCAAGTGCCGCGTTATGGTTTAAAGGAAGAAATTAGAAGTTACTCTGTGGCCCAGACGTCTTTTTTGTGTGCTTGTATCCGTTCCGCCAGTGTTTTCACATCCACAGGCTCGAGCCAGGTATGACGTTCCGCAGAATAATCACCATAGCCTGTTTCGAATTGCTGCAAGAACCGCACCATCCCTGCCGGGCCTAACCGTTCAGCCAGAGCGGCCAACCCTTCTTGACGAACTTCCATCAACGTCATTGTGCGCGTTGTCATTGATTCACTATCTCCCTCAACCAGGTCAATGGATTGGCCACCCGGATGTGCAATGCGTTAGCAAGGCGTGCAGCACGTTGTAAGAGCACACGGTCCGTTGTCAAGAAAACATCTGCCTGACCAGCCTCGGCGCTGGCAATGTGCAGCGCATCGTAAGCGTCCAGTCCGAGCGTTTCCAACTTCATCGCACGTTCTGTAATGTCGTCATCCACTGCCACGTAACGTTGCACGTAACGGGCAAGCAGGTTCACCCGCGCGCGCCGTTCTGCATCTGGTGTCTGAGCGATCTCGTAGTTAAGGATGTCGCTACCCAAACATTCCCACTGTTGCGCCTCGCAACGAGCCATAATAAGCACGACAGCTTCAGCTTCCAGGTGGATATGCGCCTGGGTTAGATCATCAAACGGCCGGTTCAAGCAACACGTGTCCATAAATGAGCTTCATTCCGCATCAATCCATAGTCTGTTCAATGCCCTTATCATACCGCAAACCCGGGGAATTGTCTATGCCGTTCTGCCAAGAACGCAAAATCCGCGGCGTGATTATCGCTGCCGGCAACCCCGATTCCTCCGCGCCCTCGGCGAATGCTGCGGTCAAAGTTGAACGTGGGAATGCTGACTCTCGGCGTGACGGATTACACCGGCCACAGTTCACCCTCCACGACGGCGCGGTGACGACCACCCCCGCGCAGACAAACCCATTGCCGCCGCGCGGCGACCCGGCAAGCGCCTGGCAAAGGGGGTAGCGGTGGACGTCGACGGGCGCGCGGAACTGCGGCCCGGGCCGATGAAGACACGGGCGTAGCAACAAACGTTGTCCACTCGAAGTGGTTGCCGATGTAGTAGGTGGTCACGCCGTCCATTACGGATTTGACGCGGTTGCCATCTACATCACTGAGGCATTGCCTTGTACACCGATGCTGATGTTGTGGCTAAGGTTTTCTAACGTATTGGCGTGAATCATTCCCGAAATATCACATCTCATGCACCGGAGAATTCAAAGACCGGTGTTGCCAGCACGCGGACCGGCTGCTTTTGCTCCCACGCCACACGTTGCAATTGCTCAACAGTCTCTGGGGAAAAATACTGTTCACCGGTCTCCAGGCACACGCGCGCCGGTACATTCTCAATAATGATGAATCGACCACCATATTCGAGGGTGTAAGTCACCTTTTGCTCAACGAATGTCTCTTTCCAGACGCCCGTCTCCATATCTATCGTCTCCTCACTTTGAAATCCACCCATTTTCGCGCATCCGGTTGGTAAAGGGTGATAATTTTTACCAGAGGGCGCGAAGGATAGCTACACTGCACATGAATGGGTCTCCCTTGGCTTGTCATGCCGAAAATCAAACAACTCGGCCCATACTTGTCACCCGGGTAGTCCTCGATGATGACGCCATTGCAAATCGCTTCCCGTAACTCCTGGACGCTGATATGCCGGATAATGCTCTGGTCTACAGCGTGATGGGAAAACTCGAATTGATCGGCGACAATTTTTCGGCGAATCTCGTCTAACATTGACCCCATTATATCATCAGTCGAGAACTTGGGAATCACTATCTCCCAGATCGCACGTAGTGATCACTGTGCTGCCCAAGCTTTCGTCTGCGAAAGCCGTGGTCGCCGAGCAGGAAATACACCGCGCTGCTCCCCTGGCGCATCGCCATCCTTCGGCAGACCTCAGGACAGGCTCCGCTGACTGCCGGCGTGGCAAGGTTACTGGTCAGTATGTGCTCTGTGGGTGGTGTAAAAGTACAGGTCAATCGCTGTGTCGGATGATAGCATATCGCCGCGATTTTGCCACTGCCACCGTTCGCGGATGCCGGTGGATCACAACCTGTTAGCGCGCCTTCTGCCAACTTTCGGCGTGACCGACAACACCGGCCCACAGTCCCCCCCTCCACGACAGCGCGGTGACGGCGACAACCCCCGCGCGGACAAAGCCATTGCCGCCGTGCGGCGACCCGGCAAGCGCTTGGCAAAGGGGGCTGGCGTTGCACCGTCCCGCGCAAGCGGCGGATCAACGATTTGCGATGCAAGCCCGTATAGGCTTCCATTTCGTCCAGCAGTTGTTGCTTCGTCTTACGGTCGGCTTGCTGATACCGGCTCTGCATCCGGCTTAAGTATTGGTAACGTTCGTCTATGCTCATTTCGTTTGTGGCCATGGTTCTCCTCGGTAACATTATCATTTGGTAGAACCATACCACTTCGGTAACATTTTATGTGACTCAACGCGCTAGATTGACTTGTGAATAGAGCGCATATAATGTCTTTGCTGCGCCAGTGTAAAAATCATCACCATCAAGTCAAGCGCCCACATCTGCAAAAGGGGACGAGACAGTGATCGATTCTGGGAAACCTATCACACCACCTATTTTGAGCGCAAAACGCGGGAATTGAAGTTTCATGAATGACGAAGCACAACGATCAGTGACGCACATTCGACTCAGCATCGGCTCGGCGGTGAGCCTGGGACTGCGCTCGGCGAAGATGCTGATGCAGCCCACGACGGTCTACACGCTGCTCGGCGAGACGTGCCTGGGGGCGTGCCGCTTCTGCACGCAAGCCTGCCGCAGCGATGCGGATCGGCAATTGCTGTCGCGCGTCATCTGGCCCGAGTTTGACTTTTCTGCCGTGCTCGAAAAGCTCCAGGCGGATGACGGCATGCGGCGGGTATGCATCCAGACGTTGCTGTACTCCGACTTGTTGCCCGATCTCCTGCCGACGGTTCGACAACTCAAAGCCGTTTCCGGCACGCCACTCTCGGTCTGCATGAATCCGGCGGACAAAGATTGGCTGATCGCGCTGAAAGACGCCGGGGTGGAGCGCGTGGGGGTGGGGCTGGATTGCGCGACCGAGACGCTATTCAATACGATGAAGTCGGGCTTTAGCTGGAACCGCTACATGCGATTTATCGATGACACGATTGAGGTCTTCGGCGTCGGCTCGGTCCATCTCATCGCCGGGCTAGGCGAGACCGACGAAGAGCTTGTGCGGGCATTTCAGATGTTCCACGACAAGGGCTGCACCATCGCCTTGTTTGCCTTCACGCCGGTGCGGGGGACGCAACTGGATTTGTCCCCGCCGCCGCTGGAACGCTACCGCGCCGTGCAACTCGCCCGTTACCTGATCGTCCACGGTCAGGCGCGGGTGGACGATATGACCTTCGACAACGGCAAGCTCGCGGCGATCAACGTCGATGGGGCGGTGCTGGACCGTGCCATCGACGCCGGGACACCCTTCCGCACGAGCGGCTGCCCCAACTGCAACCGCCCGATGTACAACGAGCGGCCCGGCGGCGACCTCTACAACCATCCCGCCCCTCTCACCGCCGCCGAAAAATCTGCCGCCCGTGAGGCTTTGCGGCTCTACCTTGCCTTCTAACACGCGCAATGATAGTGGAAGTGAAGAATTTACCACAAAGACACGAAGCCACAAAGGAAAATTCAAAAAAACTTCGTGTCTTTGTGCCTTCGTGGTTTATTTTATCTGAGGAGATATTATGGCTAAACAAGAATGGCGGTTGTTGCTGACCGGTGACATGAGCGCGTTCGACAACATGGCGCTGGACGAGGCGATTTTACGCTGCGTGGTTGCCGGAAAGTCACCGAGCACGTTGCGCTTCTACGGTTGGGAACCATCGGCGGTGTCCATCGGCTACTTCCAGGGCGTCGAGCAGGAGGTGGACCTGGACGTGTGCCGCGAGAAGGGCGTGGACGTGATCCGCCGTCTCACCGGCGGCGGCGCGGTCTTCCACGAACACGGCAGCGAAATCACCTACTCGCTGGCGGTCAGGGACGACTACCCGGGGATTCCCAAGAAGGTGCTGGATTCCTACACGCTGCTGTGTGCGGGACTGGTCGCGGGCTTCCGGCGGCTCGGCCTGGACGCGGAATTCAAGCCGATCAACGACATCCTCGTCAACGGGAAGAAGATTTCGGGCAACGCGCAGACGCGGCGCTTCAACGGCATCCTGCAACACGGCACGCTGCTCTGTGACGTGAACCCGCACCTGATGTTCTCCCTGCTCAAAGTGTCCAGCGAGAAAATCCGCGACAAGCTCATCGCGGGCGTCGAAGAGCGAGTGACGTCCATTCGCCGCGAGATGGGGACAGTGGACAATGCTGCCGTCATCGAAGCGATGTGTGCGGGCTTTGCCGAAGTATTGGACATCCAGCTCTCGCCGGGAACGGTGAGCGACGAAGAACTGGCACTCACCGAGCGCCTGAAGGAGGAACGCTATGCCAACCCAACCTGGAATTTCAAACGCTGACGTCAGATACGGCGACTACAAAGCCGTCGGCGGCAAGCTGCTACGCGTGCGGATGACGGTCACGGAGGATAGCCCACCGATCATTCAGACAATCCGCATCACCGGCGACTTCTTCATGCATCCCGAAGAGGCCATCGAAGATCTTGAGCAGCTTTTGACCGGTGCGCCGCTAGATGAGACTGCGCTACGCGAGCGCGTGCAGACATTCTTTGCCGGTGATGTGCAAGTGGTGGGCGCGGACGTGGACGATTTCGTCACGGCGCTGTTGAAGGCGGCTTAACTTGCGGCTCAAGACCTACTACCCGCTGCCCAAGTTCCCGCCGATCTCGCTCTCCGGCGCGGCGTGCAATCTGCACTGTGCCCACTGCGATGCCACTTACCTCGGCGGGATGCTGCCCGCGGACACGCCCGAAGCGCTCGTTGAGCGTTGCCGCGCTTTGCGGCAAAACGGTGCGATCGGCGCGCTGTTGAGCGGCGGCTCGGACACGGACGGCACGCTCCTCAACCTCGCCGCGATCACGGACGCCATCCGGCAGGCCAAACAGGAGACAGGGCTGATCCTCAACCTGCACCCCGGCCTTATCGACGCTGCCACGGCGCAGCGGTTAACGGGTGCGGTGGACTTCGCCTCCCTCGACATTCCGAGCGACGACGTGATTCAGCGCGTACTCCGCCTGGACGCGACCACCGCCAACTACATCGCCGCTTACCACACCCTGCGCGCCGCCAGGATCGACGTCGTCCCGCACGTCACCGTCTACAACGGCGACGAAGCTGGGCTGCTACAATCTATTGCGGCAGGGGATGACTTACCGCACACCGTCGTCGTCATCGTCTTCTCGCCCACCCGTGGCACACCGCTGGCGGATGTGCCTGCACCGGAACCGGAGGCCGTGGCAAACGTCGTTGCCGGGATCAAGGCGCTGTTCCCCGCTGCGGAGATTTCGCTTGGCTGCATGCGCCCGCGTACCCGCCCCCTCCGCGAGGCCATCGAACTGGCGGCGTTGCAGGCGGGCGTCGCGCGGATGGAACTGCCGTCGCAGAAGACGCTTCGTTATGCTCGCGATGCGGGGTATGACATTGTTATGTTTGATGCATGTTGTGCATTGCCGGAAGTCTATGAATCAATAGCCCTCAGGTCAGAACCATAGGGCTTGCCAACCTCGAATTTAGAACACCGAGTATGAAAATTTTGGCCGCGAATCACGCTAATCTTCGCCAATTTTTTAGAGATTCGCGCAGATTCGCGAGATTATGTATTGGTTGGGATGATACTAAACACAAAAGCGATATTTTTCACCGCCGAGTGCGCAGAGTACGCTGAGATTTTATGCGATTTCTCTGCGTCCTTAGCGTGCTCAGCGGTGAAAACCGATTTGACCGAGTGTACAATGTCTTGCCGACCAGTACAAGATTCGCGAGATTAGCGGTTTATTTAGAAGAGGTCACCTTATGCGCATCCTGAAACGTCTTTTTGCTCACGTGCGGCCCTACTGGAAGCCGCTGCTGCTCACCGCGGTCGCGATGCTGCTCGAAACTGGCTTGAGTCTGGTGCCGCCGTTATTCCAGCGCTCCATCATCGACGGCGTGCTGGGTACGGGCGATTTGAGCCAGCTTTGGAAGTTGATCGCGGGGCTGGTGGGCGTCTACGCGCTTTTGCAGGCGGTCAGTATGGCGGAGCAGTACGTGCGCCACGTCCTGGGCGCGCGCTTCATCTTCGACCTGCGCGTGCGGCTCTACGCGCACCTGCAGCGGCTGTCGCTCTCGTTCTTCGAGCAGACATCCACCGGCGAGCTGATGTCGCGCGTCACCAACGACGTCGAGGCGCTGGAAAACTTCGTCACGCACGGCGTCACGCTGACCGCGGTGGATTTACTACGGCTGTTGGGCGCTTCGGCGATTCTGGTGGCGATGGAGTGGCGGCTGGCCCTGGTCGTGTTGATTCCGGTGCCGTTCATCGCGCTTGGATTGCGCTACTTCAACCGCTACGCGCGGCCCATCTACCGGCAGGCGCGCGACCGGCTGGGCGACATCAACGCCCGGCTGGAGGACAACCTGGCGGGTATCCGCGTGACGCAGGCCTTCGTCCAGGAGGAGCCGGAGTTACTGCGCTTCAGCGACGCCAGCCGGCAGTATTATCACCAACGGGTGCGCAGCATCCGCGCGTGGAGCACGTACTTCCCCGTACTGCGCTTCCTGGCGCTGATGGGGACGGCGCTGGTGTTGGGGTTTGGCGCGTGGATGGTCGCTAACGAGCAGGTCACGCTGGGCACGTTGGTGGCCTTCCTTGCCTATAGTACGTCGTTCTACGAGCCGCTGAACCGCCTGACCGAGATCGACAATATCTTCCAGCAGGCCATCGCCGCAGGGGAGCGCATCTTCGAGTTGATGGACGAGGTGTCGGACATCCAGGATGCGCCGGACGCCATCCCTCTGGCGACAATCGAGGGAGACGTGGTGTTCGACGACGTGCACTTCCGCTACAAGGACGGCGAGGAAGTGCTGCACGATGTCACGTTTCACATGGCCCCCGGTGAGGTCGTAGCCCTGGTCGGGCCGAGCGGTGCGGGGAAGACCAGCATCGCGCGCCTGCTGAGCCGCTTCTACGATCCCATCCACGGACGCGTGCTGGTGGATGGCTACGACTTGCGGAACGTGCAGCTTGAGTCGCTGCGCCGGCACGTTGCTGTGGTGTTGCAGGACACGTTCCTGTTCAACGGCACCGTGCGCGACAATCTGTGCTACGGCAAGCCCGACGCGACCGACGAGGAACTTGCCGCCGCCGCGACCGCCGCCTACGCCCAAGAGTTTATCGCGCAGCTCCCGCAAGGCTACGATACGGAGATCGGTGAACGTGGGGTGAAGTTGAGCGGCGGGCAGAAGCAGCGCTTGGCGCTGGCGCGCGCCATCCTCGCCGATCCGCGCATCCTGATCCTGGACGAAGCGACATCATCGGTGGATGCCGAAGCCGAGTATCTGATCCAGCAAGCGCTCGACGAAGTGATGAAAGGCCGCACTGCACTCGTCATCGCGCACCGCCTGAGCACGATCCGCAACGCCGACAGGATCGTCGCCCTGGAAGGCGGTCGTATCCGCGAGATCGGCAACCACCAGCAGTTGCTGTCCCGTGGCGGATTGTACAGCCAGCTCTACCAGCGACAGTTGGAACTGGCGATCAGCAAAGTCGATGACTGAGCTGGTTACAAAACTACTGATAAAGAAACGAAACTTTATGCACGTCCTATGCGTAGATAGATTGGGAACTTGCGCATAAGAGTTGGAAAAGTCTAGGTTGACTTTCGACTTGAAACTTTTAACTTTCGACCGTTTTGATTAGGAGGATACCATGAAACTTATCATTCGTTGGGCCATAGGTGCTTTTTCTTTGTTTGTGGCAGCCTGGGCGGTGACCGGCATCCGCGTCGATGACGGCGGCGGCTGGGTCGTTTACGCAGTGATGGCGGTGATCATGGGGCTGGTCAATGCCTTTGTCCGCCCACTGCTCAAGCTGCTCACCTGCCCCTTGATTCTGCTCACCCTAGGCCTGTTCACGCTCGTGATCAATGCCTTGACGCTGTTGTTGTCGGCGTGGGTGGCCAATACCGTTTTCCAGGTGGGCTTCTACGTCGACGGCTTCTGGCCCGCGTTCTGGGGGGCGCTCATCGTCAGCATCGTCAGCGTGGTGCTAAACGTATTCGTCAAAGACGACGATCGAAAGGATAAACGGCACGATCATTAGGGGGATGACGCATCGTTCTTTGGGTACGTTTCAATTTGGGGGAAATAGTCAGATCAACGCCTGATAACCACGATTTCATGGCAGTTTTGGCGCGATGCGGGCTCAATAAGCCGGGTATGTAAAGGCCAAAACTGCACAGGCGCTTTTCAGAATGAGCGATTTGCAGCCTTGTCTTTTGACGATGCCTGTCGATTGCGTACTCGCCCCCATTCTGAAGCGCATTTTCGTTCTTTCTAACCCTTGCATAAACCCTGTAAATGTGTTATAATTTAACACACAAGGGAAATAGATGCGCTGTTTTGCGCACCAGAAAAGTGGGGAACCTCCCCACTTTTCTTTGTGAATCGTACCTGATGGGGATACGGGAGGCAGAAGGGTTATGAAGAGTGAGTTCTCCCTGGCGTTTAATCAAATCTGTGCCGAGTATAGTTTGCCAAGGGAGGTTGTGCTGGATGCCGTTCGCGCGGCACTGGTCACCGCTTACCGCCGCGACTGGAAGGTCGGGTCGACACAAAACGTCACGGCTGATATCAGCCTGGAGACCGGTTTGGCGCGCATTTATCTCGAAAAGACCGTCGTTGAAGAGGTTGAGGATCCGTTCGCGCAGATCTCCTTGCCGGAAGCGCGGCGTATCAATCCAAAAATCGCTACGGATGAGCTGTTGATGGTCGAGGTCACCCCGGGTGACTTTGGACGCATCGCGGCACAGACTGCCAAACAGGTCATCACGCAGCGGCTGCGTGAAGCGGAACGCGAAAGCCAGTTTAATCGCTTCAGTCGGCAGGAAAACGAGATCATCATCGGCACGATCCAGTCGGTGTCGCCCCGTGGCGTTACCCTGCATCTGGATCGCACGGAAGAGGCGCACATGCCTCGCCGTGAACAGATTCCAGGGGAGCGCTACATGCTCCATCAGAAAATCCGCGTCTACGTTCTGGAAGTCAAGCGCACGTCCCGTGGACCTGATATCATCGTCAGCCGCAGCCACCCGTTGATGCTGCGCCGTTTGTTGGAATTGGAAGTGCCCGAAATTCGCGCCGGACAGGTGGAGATCAACGCCGTCGCGCGCGAAGCGGGGACGCGTGCCAAGGTCGCTGTCTCCACTCACCAGGCCGGGCTGGATCCGGTGGGCGCGTGTGTGGGGATGCGCGGTATCCGTATTCAGACGATTTCCAACGAGCTGCACGGCGAGCGTATCGACGTCGTCGAGTGGAACAAGGACACGAAAATCTTCATCGCTAACGCTCTGAGTATGAATCAGGTGATCAGCGTTGTGTTGGACGAGAATAACTCCGGCGGGCGTACTGCTTCGGTGGTGGTGCTGGATGACCAGCTTTCACTGGCGATTGGTCGCTCTGGGCAGAACGCGCGGCTGGCAGCCAAGCTTACCGGCTGGCGGGTAGATATCCAGGGGGCGACGGAGGCTGCGTTGTGGGCGCTGGAACAGGTCAATAACACGCCGGAACTGCTGGACGTGCTTAAAGCTAACGCTTCCCTGGTGCCGCGCCTGGCAGGCATTATGCGCACCCACGAAAGCGATCGTTATCCGTACACCGACGAAGAACGCCGTATTCTCAAGAGTACCGTGGAAGCCGTGCGTGAAGCCGTCATCGCGCGGAGGGATGCGGAACGTCCGGCGACGCGTCAGGCCCGCGCACGGCGCTCCGCTCAGGAAAAGATCGAGGAAGAGCGCCGGCAGGCGCAGCAGGCTGCGCGCGCGCGTGTGCCAGCCGCAGCCTATGAACAATCTCTCGCCGTGCTCGACCTGTCGGATAAGGTTCATAGTCATCTTGCCAGCAGCGGTCTTGCCAGCGTTGGAGAGGTGATGGAGCGTATGGCTTTAGGCGACGAAGCCTTGTTGATGATCGAAGGCATTGGTGCGAAGGCGTTGCGCGAAATCAAAGACACCATGGATGAGAGCGGATTGCAGTTTGTTGAACCTACGGC
>JBNGDO010000002.1:34191-73172 GCA_049975385.1 Anaerolineae bacterium
GCCGAGCTCGCAGTATCTGAAGAAGAAAAAGCTGTCGTCACCGCTGATGCCGAGGCTGAAGTTGTCGAAGCCGACGAGCTCGTGAGCGCGTCTGAAGAAGAGGACGCGACTGCTCCGGCAGTGGCTCAGGCCGTTTCTACAGAGGGTGAACCATCTGAGGAGGAAGTAGAAGCGGTCGCTGAACCGGAGATGACAGTCACAGAAGTGGCCACGGATGTGTCACCCGAACCTGAGACCGAAGTTGCGGTTGAAGCCGAGGCAGAAGTTGCCGAGGAAGCAGGCGAGGAAGCGCCGATAGATATCACGACTCAGGCTGAGGAATTGGCTATAGAAACCTTTGACGAGGTATTAGAGGAATTTCCGGAAGTATTCGAGGATGAAGATTTCTTGGATGGTGACGATGATGGGCGCAAAGGTAAACGAAAGAGAAAGAAGAGGAAAGGGCGCACAGTGGTTTACGATGAAAAAACTGGTGAAACCTTTGTCGTGCGCAAGCGACGTCATCAGGATGTGTGGACCGATTTCGACGAAGAGTTTTAGCGTTGAGCACGCGCCAGCTTAGCAATCTTTGGGCTAGTCCTAGCAAGGATAACCTGGAACCGAACAGGGTCTTGACGCCTGTTTTCTTGTCCGTTGGGCAAGAGAGTTGGTAGGTAGGCTCTGATGGTCATCAGGACTGTTATGATGAACCGATACGACGGGTGAGGTTAGTCTAGCAGGATACAACTCATTGTCTTGAGGACATGAGGGACGCCAGAAGGTTGTTGGCGTCCCTTTTTTGTTTCACTGATACAAATACAACTTTCTAAGGTAGTTCCAGGATTTAAACCAGGCCACATCAGAGGAAAGTTCCTGCGGCAGCGCCAAAGTCTGGCTCGGTTTAGTTTCCTGGAACGGCCTAGACGTCTATACGCTTTCAGGGAAGCCGAAGTCGTTTAGTTTCGTACGCACGGATCAGTCGGTGAGTTATGGTAAAGAAAAAGCAACAATCGCGACCAAAGCACATCCCGGAACGCACATGCGTGGCGTGCCGTTCCCGTGGCGCGAAGCGTGCACTTGTGCGTGTGGTGCGCCTTCCTGAGGGTGGTGTGGTGGTTGATGAAACGGGTAAGCAGAAAGGGCGCGGCGCGTATTTGTGTCGCCAGCGTGTGTGCTGGAATAAAGCCCTCACTCGTGGCGCGCTTGAGCGCGCGTTGCGCGTGACCCTTTCTGCGGAGGAAGTTACAGCTTTACAGGCGTATGCGGCTTTGCTTCCAGAAATATTGGAGCCAGAAGCAGCGGATCATGGTTCGAACGCCATTCCGGGGAACTAGAGCTGAAAGATGCCGTCAAGTAGGCAGACGGCGATAAGATTATCGGTTCCCGGACTATCATTGAAGGAGGAGGTTTGAGTATGGAAGAGAAAGAAGTCACGATTCCAGAGATTATTACCGTGCGTGATTTGGCTGAATTATTGGGGGAGACGCCCATCAAAGTCATCAAAACCTTGATGAGCAATGGCGTGCTCGCCAGCATCAACCAGCAGATTGACTTCGATACCGCAGCGGTGATCGCCAGTGAGTTCGATTTTGAGGCGAAGCAACCCTACGCAGAGCTTGAAGAAGATCGAGAAACCGAGCTCTCTGCATGGCAAATTCTTCTCTCCACGGAAGATCCGGAGGATCTTTGTGACCGTCCGCCGGTTGTGACTGTTTTGGGGCACGTAGATCATGGCAAAACATCCCTCCTTGATGCTATCCGGCATACCGATGTGGTGGGTGGAGAAAGCGGCGGCATTACGCAGCATATCGGTGCGTACCAGGTTAAGCATGCCGGGCGTCGAATTACTTTTCTGGACACGCCCGGTCACGAAGCGTTCACCGCCATGCGTGCAAGAGGTGCGAATACCACCGACATTGCGGTGCTCGTCGTTGCCGCCGACGATGGCGTCAAGCCACAGACGGTTGAGGCACTCAACCACGCGCGTGCTGCGCACGTACCGATCATCGTCGCCTTGAACAAGATCGACAAGGCGAACGCGCGTCCCGAGGTCGTCAAACAGCAGTTGAGCGACCAGGGACTGATGCCGGACGAATGGGGTGGGGATACGATGATTATCCCCGTCTCTGCGCGGAACCGCGAAGGTTTGGAAGACTTGCTCGAAGCGATCTTGTTAGTGGCCGATGAGGCCTGTGTCCAGGCTAACCCGGAACGAGAAGCGGTGGGCACGGTCCTGGAGGGGCGTCTTGATAAGCGTCAGGGATCGCTGGCGACTGTCCTGATTCAAAATGGAACGTTGCGCACCGGCGATGTGGTTGTCGTTGGCAAGACCTGGGGAAAGGTCCGCGCACTCCAGGATGAAAACGAAAAGCGCCACCGGACTGCGCCACCGGCCACGCCCACTGTCATCATTGGGTTGCACGATGTTCCCGAAGCTGGAGATCGCCTTGAGGTCACCAAGGATGAACGCACGGCGCGCGCCATAGCGGAGAAACGCCAGGAAGAGGCACGGGCCAAAGAACTGGCGCGCACGGCGGTGCGTCCACTTTCGTTGGACGATATTTCCAGCCGCATCCGCGAAGGACAGGTCAAGGAACTAAACATTGTCCTCAAAACTGATGTGCAGGGTTCCATCGAGCCGATTGTCACCAGCTTGAAACGGCTGAGCAACGACGAGGTGAAGGTCAACCTGATTCACGCGGCTGCCGGTAACGTCAACGAGTCGGACATCAACCTGGCAATGGCCTCTGAGGCCATCGTCATCGGCTTCCGCGTCACAGCAGATACCTCGGCGCGCCGTATGTCCGATATGGAAGACCTCCCCATCCAAATGTACGAAATTATCTACGAGATCGTCGATGACGTGGAAAAGGCGATGAAGGGTATGCTCGCACCGGTCTATGAAGAGAAGGTGATCGGTGAAGCGCAGGTGCGCCAAACCTTCGATATCCCCCGTGTCGGGCGCGTGGCCGGATGTTACGTCACCAATGGTGTTATCCAGCGCAATGCCAAGGCGCGCGTGCTGCGTAATGGCGATGTGCTCCACGAGGGTGGGTTGGATTCCCTCAAGCGCTTCGAGAAGGATGTGCGTGAGGTGCGTCAGAACTATGAATGTGGCGTTAAGTTAGCGGGCTTTGATGCTGTTGAATCAGGAGATCGCCTGCAATTCTTTGTGATGGAACGGGTCGCGGTCGTTTAGGTGGGACGCACTTCGGCTTAAAAATGATCAGCCAGTTCGCTAAAACTGACATAGTAGTACGTTTGTAAGTGCGTCCCACCTCGGTTGGGAGCGATTAAGGAGGCACGTATGGGAAAGAAATATATGGGGCGCGTGAGCCAGTTGATCCGTCGCAAACTCACGCAGTTGCTTATCGAAGAGAGCAATGATCCCCGCCTGGAGAACGTCACCATCACTGATGTGGTGGTTAACCGGGATACGACACGCGCGGAAGTCTTCTTCAGTATCATTGGCTCGGCAGAGGATATCGCCGTGACACAGGCCGCGCTCGATGGTGCGGCTGGCTGGCTGCGTAGTGAGATGGCGCCGACGTTGCGCCTGCGCAACCTGCCGCACTTGGTGTTCACTTACGATCCCTCGCTGGCCCATGGTGCGCGGATCGAGGAGCTGCTCCACGAACTGCACGCGGACGATGCCGGTTTGGACGATGTAGAAGAGGACGTCGACGGCGATGACAGCTAATCCATCGACAGAAGCGCTTCACCAAGCGGCGGCGTTGCTTAAACAGCGCCGCCGCCCGTTGATCATCTCTCACCCGCGCCCTGATGGGGATACCATCGGTTGCGCATTGGCCTTGCGGTTGGCCCTTCTGCAGATAGGCCAAAATCCGATTTTGGCATGTGTACATCCTCTCCCCTCAAGCGTTGCTTATTTACCAGGCGCGAAGACCTACGTAAGCGATGTCTCCGAAGATACCGACATCGATCTCGTGATCGCCGTGGATATGAGCGATTTGAACCGTACCGGTGGCATTTACAAGGACGCCTGGCGCGGGAAGCTGCCGCTGTTAGTCATCGACCATCACGCGACAAACGAGGCCTTTGGGGATGTCAACCTGGTCGATCCCGACGCGGCGGCGACGGCGCTGCCGCTGGCGCCGCTTTTTGAGGCACTCGATGTCCCGTTGACCGCTGACATGGCAACCTGCCTGCTCGTCGCTGTCCTCACCGATACGCGGGGGCTGCGCACGTCTAACACCACACCGGAGGTATTACGTTTTGTTGGTCGGTTGATCGAGGCTGGTGGCGATTATCTCGGCGTGATGGAAAAAGCCTTGGACTCGGTCCCTTACCGGCAGATGCGCGGGTGGGCCGTGGCGCTGGAACGCCTGCAACTCGACGGCGCGATGGCCTGGACCACATTTCCACTGGCCGAAAAGATGGCCCTCGGCATCGAAGATCACGACGATCTCGACCTGGGCAATTTGCTCAGCCGGGTGGCGGAGGCGAAGATTGTGGCGACCTTCCTCGAAATGCGCGACCGCACGGTAAAGGTGAGTTTGCGCTCGCGGCCCGGTTACAACGTGGCCTGGATTGCCAAAGCTCTGGAGGGCGGCGGTCACCACCAGGCTGCCGGCTGTTCCGTGACCGGCGACCTTGACACGGCACAATCGCGCGTATTGCCCCTCGTGCGCGAAGAATTGGCAAAGAGACTACAAAGGTCTCACGCGATGCCTGATTGAACGAAGACCTATTCTGAACAATGGGTCTGTATAACACAATACACGCTGAGACTTTTGTGCTCTTTACTGCCGCTGAAGGCTGATCGCTGAAAGCTGATGGCAAGCTAATGAACGGCTTCCTCATCGTCGACAAACCCGCCGGAATGACGTCTCACGATGTCGTCAATGCCGTGCGGCGGATGGCGGGAACGCGCCGCGTGGGACACACGGGCACGCTCGACCCGCTGGCGACGGGCGTGCTGGTGCTGGCGCTCGGTGCGGCGACGCGGCTGGTGCAGTTCATCGCTGGCAGCGATAAGACCTATCGCGCCACACTGCGCCTGGGCCAAACGACGACGACCTACGATGCCGACGGCGAGGTCGTCGAACGCCGTCCGGTGATGGTTAGCCAGGCGGAGATCAAAGCGGCGCTGGCGAGGTTCCATGGGGACAGCGCACAGATACCACCGATGTATTCCGCCGTCAAAGTCAAGGGACAGAAGCTCTACAAACTGGCACGGCAGGGCAAAGAGATCGAACGTGCACCGCGTCCCATCACGATTCACCGTTTGGACGTCGTGGAGTGGGCATTGCCCGACCTGACTATCGAAGTGGCCTGCTCGGCGGGGACGTACGTCCGTAGCCTGGCCCACGACGTGGGGCAGATGCTCGGTTGCGGCGCGCATCTGATCGCGCTCACCCGTACGGCGGCGGGCGAGTTTCGCCTTGCAGACGCTTACACGTTGGAGGCGCTGCGCGCGCTGGCGCAGGCCGGACGATTGGCGGAAGCCCTGCTGCCGCTGAAGACAGCGCTCACGGCGTTGCCGGTGGTGAAGCTTACGCCGGAGCAGGTGCAGGCGGTACGCTTCGGCCAGACGATAACGCTGGATAATCCGCCCGCTGCTGAGTTGGTGCAAGCGCGCGCCGCCGCCGGGCAGCTCGTCGCTGTGATGCTCCCGGTCGAACCGGGGATGTGGCGGCCCAAGCTGGTCTTTTCGTCAGCAGATTGAGCAGATGAAGCGATTTTCTTAAGGTGCGTCAATTCACTGATTCGCCGATTCGCTCATTCGCTGATTCTTTCTCGCCGAGGTCATATGGCGGACGTCTATTTCAAGAAAACTATCGATTTTTATCATAACGGGCATACTCTGCACTTCCACGTGGCGCAGGGTTTGTTCAGCAGCCACCAGGTCGACGTGGGGACGGCGCGGCTGCTGCGCAGTCTCCCGGATGCTCCGCCTTTCGCCAAAATCCTCGATCTCGGCTGCGGCTACGGCCCGCTGGGACTGGCGCTGAAGACGCTGTGTCCTGAGAGCGTCGTCCACGCGGTGGATCGCGATGCGCTTGCCTTGGAGTACACGCGCCAGAATGCGCTGCTCAACGATCTCACGGGTGTCGAGGTTTACGCCAGCCTGGGGTACGATGACGTCTCAACCCGCGATTTCGATCTCATCATCTCCAACATTCCCGGTAAGGCCGGCGAGACGGTCATCGCCAGCTTGCTGCGCGATGCCGTCTATTTCTTGAAGCCAGGTGGCCTGGTCGCCATCGTTGTCGTTGCGCCGTTGGAAGCCACAGTCGCGCAGGCGCTGGACGATCCGGGCATCGAAATCGCCTTCCAGGAAACCCGCTCCGGCCACGCTATCTTCCACTATCGCTTCACCGAAGCCTACCGTGCTGCGCAGCCGCCGTTCGCCGGTGCGCTGGCGCGGGGCCTGTATCACCGCGACACTGTCGAAATCTCCGTCGCGTCATTGACGTTCCAGATGCAGACGGCGCGTGGCTTGCCTGAGTTTGATTCGCTCAGCTACGGCAGTCTCCTGTTGCTGAAAAATCTGGCGCGTTTGCAGGAGAAGCCGGTAGCGCGCGCGATTGTCCACAACCCGGGACAGGGGCACATCCCGGTTGCGTTGTGGAAGGTGTTTCAGCCTGAGTCCATCGCCCTCGTGGATCGGGACTTGCTGGGCTTGCGCTATACACGCGACAATCTGCTCCAGAATGGCTGTCCCGCAGCACGGATGACCTCCGCACACCAAATCGGATTGGATGGGGAGGAAGGCATGGCCGATTTGATCGTTGGGATGTTACGCGAGGAGGAGGGCCAGGAAGCGGCGGAACAGTTGACGCAGCAGGCGGCTGCGCTGCTTGCGCCGGAGGGCGAACTGTGGCTGGTCGCCGGATCGACGCCCATTACACGGCTGGAAAAGGCGGTTGGATCTGCCAAACTGTTGCGGACTGTCAAACGCAAGCGCGACAAGCGCATGAGCCTGCTAATGATGCAACGTCGATAAGATGCGTCATCTGCAATTCGCATAGTTCGCAATTCATAATTCGTAATTCGTAATTCGCATATGTGGGTCAGACGGGATATCGAGTCTTTAACGTTGGCCGGGCCGACCGGATTGACGATTGGCGCTTTCGATGGCGTGCATCGCGGACATCAAGCCTTGATCCGGTGGATGACGACCGGGGCGCGACAGGCTGGGATGCGAGCTGTCGTGCTGACCTTCGATCCGCTGCCGCGTTTGGTTTTGGGACGTAGCACCAACGGCGCACTCTCTACGTTGGAGGAACGCCTCGACTATATGCGCCCGTTGGGATTGGATGGCGTGATCGTATATCCTTTTGATCGCCAGACGGCGACGATTTCGGCAGCGGATTTCGTAACCTGGCTGGTGGAGAAACTGGCGCTGGCGGGACTGTGGGTCGGCCCGGATTTCGTCCTGGGGCACAACCACGAAGGCAACATCCCCTTTCTCGAAGCGATGGGCGCGCGGCTGGGATTTGCGGTCCATCAGTTCGGCGAAACCCTCTGTTGGGATGGCCGCTCCGTCCGCAGCAGCCGCATCCGTCATGCCTTGAAGGCCGGCGACCTGGATCAGGCCAACGACTGCCTGGGACATCCTTACCGGTTGAGTGGCGTCGTCGAGCACGGTGACCAACGCGGGCGCGTTCTGGGATTCCCCACCGCAAACCTGCGTATTCCTAAGAACCGGCTCCTACCGGAAAACGGCGTCTACATCTGCCGCGCAAGCCTGCACGACGAACATTTTGATGCGATCGTCAACGTCGGCACGCGACCTACGTTCGATGACTATCCGCCCACTGTTGAAGCGCACCTACTCGATTTTTCGCGGGAAATCTACGGGGAACGCATACAATTGGATTTCCTGCACAGGCTGCGCGAGGAGCTGCGCTTTTCATCGGTGGAGACATTGGCCGCGCAAATCCGCCAGGATGAGGCGGACGCCCGTGCGTGGCTAGACGTGCCGGATTCACGGGCATGGTGAGCTGCCGTTCTGCGCTTCTATAAGTCCACGTACTCCGCCCGAATCAACGCCTCATCGGGCACCTTGAGCGCCTTGAGCAGTTCGCCGATGAGCGCCGCTTTGCGCTCGGCGTCCTGGCGCGACCAGGTGCGGCTTTTGATTTCCAGGAACGAACCGCCGTCCTCCGGTTTGATGATCTGATCCAGGTTCAGCGCAAAGTCGGTGCCGCCGTAGCGGATATGGTAGCGGCGGCGCGTTTTGTGGATTTCGATGATGCGTTGCGGCTTGAAATACTCCTGGTAGAAGCGCAAACTGCGCGTAGCCGCCGCGTCGAAGCGCGCGCGGGAGAGCAGCACCGAACACTCGTACTCGCGCTCTTTGGCCGTCGTCGTCAGCGTGAGGCGGTAGATGACGTCGATTAGCTCGTTCGTATCCAGGTGGCGGACCTCGTCCTCACGGTAACGGAGCCGGCTTTCCCACTGATCATCGAAGATGAAGTAGGTGTCGTACTGGTTGCGCTGTGAGCCACGCAGGAAGGTGATATCCGGTGAGGCGTGCAGACGTAGTTTTAGTGAGGTCAGATCGTCACTGCGCACTTTCACCTGCACCTCGAAGGTCTTATCTTGCGCCACACCGCCGATGGCGACGAGTTTGTTCAACACGCTCTCTTCGCGGCGGGTGAGGAAGGCATCAATCTTCTGCGCCAGCAGCGTCGTCTCTTCGCGCAACGCCTCAACGTCGACCGTGAGCAAGTGGCGGTCGCGCATCAGCCACGACCCGTTGACCATTACATCACGGACATCCTCCTGATTCATCGCGTAGGCCAGACGACCGTAGAGGCTGTCGGCGAAGTGGCGGAAGTAGGGCATGTGGCGCACGTCGTCCATGGAGACGACGATCAGGTCAGCGCGTTTTTCGGCCTCGAGCGAACCCGTGAGGTGATCGATGTGCATCGCCCGTGCGCCCATGATCGTCGCCATCTCGATCACCTGCCGCGCGGGGAGCGTTGTCGGGTTCATCGTGGCGACTTTGGCGAGGAAGCTCGCCAGGCGTAGCTCTTCAATCATATCCAAATCGTTGTTACTTGCCGCGCCGTCGGTGCCGATGCCCACATTGATCCCCATTTCCAGCATCCGGGCGACCGGTGCCATACCGCTGGCGAGCTTCATGTTGCTGCTTGGATTGTGCGCTATGCCGACGTTGTAGTGTTGCAGTGTGCGCATCTCGCCTTCGTCCAGGTGGACGCAGTGCGCTGCCGTTGTTTTCGCCTCAAAGACGCCATACTTCTTCAACCAGGCCACCGGCGGGATGCCATACTCCTTGCGATGGTCCTCCACTTCCTGGGCTGTCTCTGCGACGTGGATGTGTAACGGTGCATCGTATTCCAACGCCAGCCTTACGGCGGCTTCCAGCAGGTCCGGGGTGATGGTGTAAGGTGCGTGGGGCGCAATCGCGGGCACGATAAGCGGGTGGTTTTTCCAACGCACCAGATAATCGCGAGAGCGCGCCAGGCCCTCTTCGTAACTGCTGGCGTCCGGTGTGGGGAACCTGAGCACGCTCTGCGCGCACACCGCGCGCATCCCGGCTTGTACGGCAGCATCGGCGATGGCTTCCTCGAAGTAATACATATCCATGAACGTCGTCGTGCCGGAGCGGATCATCTCGGCGGCAGCCAATTGTGTGCCTGTCCAGCAAAAATTCGGGTTGACGAAGCTCCCTTCCACCGGCATCATGTAGCCCATCAGCCACACGTCCAGTCGCAAATCATCGACCAGGGCGCGCAGCAGCGTCATCGGCGCGTGACCGTGGGCATTGACAAACCCCGGCATCACCACCGCGTTGCCGGCGTCCACCCGTTCTTTGGCAGCATAGGCGGCAGCCAACGTGTCACGCGGGCCAACAGCCACGATGCTGTCGTCCCTCACTGCAACTGCGCCGGGTGTGTAAACGTCGTATGTGGGATTCATCGTTATCACGAAATCCGCGGTAATCAGTTTATCGACAGTGGTTTTCACTTCATTGTCCATTTTGGCTGCCTCCTGCTGTTTGATCCATCATAGCATAGAACGGAATAGCTTCAAATAGCGTGCAACTCTGGGTATGTTTCAGTCCTGGAGGCAAGCTGTGCCGCACCTTAGCCCGTAACTGCCGACGTAGGCCCGCAGTTTTGGCGCGTCAGACGTTACTTAGGCCTCACCGGCTGCGCCAAAACTGCCCAGGTGTGTTTCACGCCGCCCAATCGTGAACGTTGGGCTGATTGACCAGCTAGGGAGTGCGCGCGACGCCTACCTGCTTCAAAAGTGAAACACACACTGCAACTCTATCTTGGTTGTAGCGTATATGCCTTGTGCTACAATTGTGAAAGTGTATTTGACCCTTACAAAAAGTAACTGTAGATGGAGGTGTAATATGGGAGGTAATGAACTGGAAAAGGCCAAAGTGGCCGATCAATTGGGTTTTCTGCTCAAACCGTTGTCGCTGCGCGGAATTCCGGTGTGGTTGGTTTACTTTGCGTCGTTGGCAGGCTTCGTCTATATTTTGAATCCCACGGCAGGTGTGCTTGAACTGATCCCGGACAATCTGCCCTTAGTCGGCAACCTGGATGAAGGCGCTGCATTCACACTCTTGTGGTATGGTCTGGTGGAGTTTTTCGAGGGCAGGAAATTCCGTCCCAAGAAGTGAGGGGAGGGCTAGACCGGCTACAAAGCCTCAGAATAGACGGTGTTAGCTTCATATACTGTCTGAGACTTTTGTAGCCCTCCTAATTCTGGTATAATCAGCAATGGAGGTGACGCTATGGCCATAGATATGACCTTGCGAGAACAGATTCTGATGCGTCTGGTCGAGGTTATCGACCCTGAGACCGGCATCGATGTGCTGCGCATGCGCCTGGTGGAGGATCTGGCCGTCGATGAAACGACGGGGATCGCCGTTTACACCTTCCGCCCCTCCTCGCCTTTGTGTCCCATCGCACACAGCCTGGCGGTGGATATCAAACGTGCTGTCGGTAGCGTTGACGGCGTACAGGGGCAGAAGATCACTGTTGAGGGGTACGTCAAGGCGCGAGAGCTGACCGAAATCATCAATCTTGAGGATTAAGGGAGTAGGGATTAGGAAACCAGGGATTGGTATCAGTGACGAGTAACGAGTTGACTAATTCCTAGTCCCCAATCACTAATCCTAAATCCCAAATCTCTAACTAACTGAGGTGAGGAATGCCGATTTACGAATACAGTTGTCCAGAATGTGGTGAACATTTTGATGCGCGCCGCGCGATGAAAGATGCCGATGCGCCGATTGCCTGTCCTGCCTGTGGTGCCGAGAACGCCAAACGGGGACTTTCCCTGTTTTATGCCGCCGGTAGCAGTGGCGCGCTCAAGGGGGCAGGTGGCAGTGGCTCTTGTGCCTCGTGCAGCAGCAGTTCCTGCGCCTCTTGCGGCGGACACTAGCCAGTCTGGCGCAACCGTAATTGGGCCAGAATTTGATAAACTTGCCGGACTAACGACTATCAGACTAACGACTACTTGACTGATTTTTAAGGAGCGCGCCATGCTCTACACGCGCAGCGTTTTGGAGGATCTCGAAGACCGCTCGCTGGCGCCGTATGGATTCCGCAGCCGCGATTCGCGCAGGCGCGTCTATCCCCAAGATGAACCTGGATACCGCACGTGTTTCCAGCGCGACCGCGACCGCATCCTGCATTGCACCCCGTTTCGCCGGTTAGAATACAAGACCCAGGTTTTCGTCAACGATGAGGGCGATTATTACCGCACGCGGCTGACGCACACGCTCGAAGTCGCGCAGATTGGGCGGACGATGGGACGTGCTTTGGGCGCGAACGAAGACCTGGTGGAGGCTATTTGTCTGGCGCACGACCTGGGCCATCCCCCTTTCGGCCATGCCGGAGAAATCATGTTGAACCGGCTCATGGCTGATCACGGCGGTTTCGACCATAACAAACAATCCCTGCGCATCGTGGAGCGGTTGGAGTGTCGCTACCCGACGTTCGCCGGGTTGAACCTCACCTGGGAAGTGCGCGAGGGCATCGTCAAGCACGAGACGGAATACGACGTCGCCGACGCCGGACGCTACGATCCCGACAAGCTGGGGACGTTGGAGGCGCAACTGGCGAATCCCGCCGATGAGCTGGCCTACACCGCGCACGACCTCGACGACGGTTTGCGTTCGGGCCTGCTCGCTCCTGAAGAACTGGACAGCGTGGCGTGGTGGGCATTCCTCAAGGAGAACCTGGGGTGGGATGGGCGTGGCTTCGACCAGTTGTGGCGACACCGCATGGTGCGCCGTTTGTTGGGGCTGTTGATCACCGACACAATTGAGGCGACTGCCCGGCGCATTGCAGAAACGGGCGTGGCTTCGCCGGATGACGTGCGCAGTTTAGCGGAGAACGTCGTCACCGCGTTGCCGGAGACGCGTGCGATGACGCGCGAATTGAAGCGCTTTCTCTACGAACAGCTCTACCAGCACCCCCGGGTCGTGCGCATGCAGATCAAGGCCGAGCGGATTCTGACAGCGTTGTTCGAGGCGTACCTGGCGGAACCGGGGCAGCTTCCCCGCGAAGAACAGGCCAAGCTGGCGGAGCGTTCCCTGCATCGCGTTATCTGCGACTACATTGCCGGCATGACCGATCGCTACGCGCTGCAAGAGTACGCCAAGATGTTCGATCCGCAGGAGCGTGTTTAGTTTTTCATCAGCAGATTGAGCAGATCAAGCAGATTTTCTGTTTGCTAATGGAAAAATCTGCTCAATCCGCTAAATCTGCTGACAGAATTAATGCGTTCCCGCCTTGATCTCCTGCATCAGCGCATCCAGCAATTCGCTCTCCGGGACGGTGCGCACAATCTCGCCCTTGCGGAAGATGACACCCTTCCCTTTGCCGCCCGCCAGCCCGAAGTCCGCGCCCTTCGCTTCTCCCGGTCCGTTGACGATACACCCCATCACCGCCACTTTGATCGGCTCTTTGATAGCTTTCAGCCGCTCGCTCACCTGTTGTGCCAGTGTCACCAAATCGATCTCCGTGCGCCCGCAGGTGGGGCAGGAGATCATCACCGGGCCGTGTTGGCGCATGTTGAGCGATTTGAGGATTTCGTAGCCGACCTTGACCTCGTCCTTCGGGTCACCGGTGAGTGAGACGCGCAGCGTGTCGCCCAGGCCCTCGTAGAGCAGCACGCCGAGGCCCACAGCGGAGCGGATCGCGCCCACGTCGGGCAGGCCGGCTTCCGTGATGCCCAGGTGCAGCGCGTACGGCGTCAATTCGGCGATGCGGCGGTACGCTTCGACAGTGGTCGGCACGTCGAACGACTTGACCGAGATTTTGATCCTCTCGAAGTCGAGGTCTTCCAGAATCTTCACGTGGCGCATCGCTCCCGCGACCATTTTATCCACAGCGGACAGGGTGGGGTCCTCGTCCAGGTCTTTGGGCAGCGATCCCGAGTTGACGCCGATACGGATGGGAACCTGGCGTTCTTTCGCCTTGCGCACGACCTGCTGCACGCGATCCTCTGCGCCGATATTGCCGGGATTCAGCCGCAGCCCATCCACACCGGCATCCAGTGCCGCCAGTGCCAGCCGGTAGTCGAAGTGAATATCGGCGATCAGCGGGATGTGGATGCCTTGCTTGATAGCGGGCAGCGCGTCGGCCGCGGCGCGGTCCGGCACGGCCACGCGGATGATCTCGCAGCCCACGTCTTCGAGTTCGAGAATCTGCCGGATGGTGGCCTGCGCGTCGCGCGTATCGGTGTTCGTCATCGATTGCACTGTTACCGGCGCGCCCCCTCCTACCACAACCCCGCCGATGCTGATAGGTTTTGAAATTCTCCGCATGATCCTGCTCCTTGTATGTTATGAGTAAAGAGTAATTGGTAATGAGTAATGGGTAATGAGGTAGCGGAAGAATGCGGTATTTTCAATTTCCCTGATACCGTTTACTGATTACTCTTTACTCTTTACCGATTACCGGTTACCAGTTACCAATCCCCCAATCGTGTGCGTGGCGACGACGAAGGGATAGCGCGGTTGTAGCGCCTCGGCGATGGCCCGAGCTTGCGCGGTGCTCCTGGCGATGCCGAAGACGCTCGCGCCGGATCCTGACAGCAGCGCGGCTTCTGCGCCGGCCTCCACCAGATCGCGTTTGGCTGCGCTGATGACCGGGTATTCGTCCAGGACGGTGCTTTCGAAATCATTGTACAGACTGGCGACAATACTGTCACGATCCTGGCGCTTGATGGCGTCGATCATCTGCGCGGTTTTGTCGGCGAATGTGAGTTGCTCCACCTTCAGGCCCTCGTAGGCCGCACGCGTCGAAACGAAGACGCCAGGGTTGACGATGACGAGGGGCAGCTTCGGTGGGGAGGGCAGTGCATGGACGATTTCCCCGCGTCCCGTGGCCAGCGCCGTGCCGCCCAAGATGCAGAAGGCCACGTCCATGCCGATCTCCTGGCTTATCTCCAACAGTTCCGCCTGTGATAGCCCCAACTGCCAGAATTTGTTCAGGCCCACTAACGTTGCGGCAGCGTCGGCGCTGCCACCGCCCATTCCCCCGCCGATGGGAATGCGTTTGACGAGCCTGAATTTTACACCACGATCGACCGGGCACCGTTCCTTAAGCAATTCGGCAGCCTTCCAGATCGAGTTCCGCGCGTTGCGTGGCACGATGCGGTTTGCGCAGTTGATGATGATGCCTGCGTTCGCCTCGTTGATGATGATGGTGTCGCATAATCCCGTTTGCTGCATCACCGATTTGATTTCGTGATAGCCTGATGGCAGCCGCCGGAGAATTTCCAGCGTCAGATTGATTTTTGCATAAGCTTTGACGGTCAGTTCAGTCATTTAGTCCAAAATCCGTTTTTATTAATCCAAACTCTGTATCAAACTGACGATGGCGAACGTTTGCAGCCCCTCGCCGCGCCCGAAGGCGGTCAATTTCTCACCGCTGGTGGCGTTGATACCGATTTGTGCCGCATCGATGCCGAGCAACTGCGCGAGGCTCTGCTTGATCGCATCGGACCACGGCTCGATGCGCGGGCGATGACCTTCGACGGTGATGCCAAGGTTATTGATGACGCAGTTTTTCTCCGCCAGCATCTCTAGCGGGATTTTCAGATACTCGCGACTGTCGGTGACGCCGTCTTCCAGGCAGAGCTTGTCGCAATAGTAGCCAATCGAGCGCCCACCGACGGCCTGCGTGAGTGCGTTGAAGACTGCGTGCAGGATCACGTCCGCGTCGGAGTTGCCCTTCAGCCCCCGCTCGCCGGGAATGACGACCCCGCCCAACACCAGTGGCTTGTCGTCCCCCTCATCCACAAAATGATGGCTATCCTGTCCAAATCCAACGTAAAACATACTCCCTCCCCAGAGATTTAACCACGAATTGACACGAATTTTCACGAACTAAGAGAATAAAATTAGTGCAAATTCGTGAGGATTCGTGGTAAAAAATACTAATCTCCTGTGTTGCGTGTGTTTAGCAACGCCTCGGCGATGGCGAGATCTTCCGGCGTGGTGATTTTGATATTGGCATAGCTGCCCGGCGTGATTTTGACCATCCCGCCCAGGCGGGTGACCAGGCCGGTATCGTCGGTGCTCTGCACGCCATCGCGCGCGGCGGCCTCGTAAGCCTTGCGTATGATAGTCGCTTTGAAGCCCTGCGGGGTTTGTACCTGCCACAGCGTGCTGCGCTCCAACTGCGCCTCGATGAAGCCCTCCCGCGCGCGGACCGTCGTATCCTTCGCCGGCACGGCGACGACTGCGCCGCCGTACTCCATCGCGTCGCGGATGACCGCTTCGATCTCCCGCTGCGCGATGAGAGGCCGCGCTCCGTCGTGGAGGAGCACGATGTCGCACTCCCTGGCCGCGCGCAGCCCGTTATGTGCCGAAGCCTGCCGCGTATCGCCGCCCAATACCATGTGGTTGACCTTGCCGATGTTGTATTCGGCGATGAGCGCCTGGTACACGGTCATGTTTTCCGCGCTCGTCACCAGCACGATGGCGTCGATGGCGGCGCAGCGCTCGAAGGCCAGCAGCGTGTGCACGATCACCGGCTTGCCTGCCAGCGGCAGCACATGCTTGTTGACCTCGGATTGCATCCGGGTGCCGCTTCCGGCGGCGAGGATAATGACGGTGACGCGCATAGGGCCTCCTGATAGGGTAGATTCGCTGCCAATAGCGTTTGAAAACATCACCATTATCGTCTGCGCGGCGGCTGCGAAAACAAAACCACAATGCCCAAAGCAAATGGCAACACGGCCAGCACCGTCAACGCCAGTGTATAACTACCGAACAGGTCACGGGCGATCCCCATCGGCATTGGACCGAGCGAGGAACCCGCAACGCCAATCATGGAGGCAACGCCGGTGATAGCGCCCAGGTGTTGGCGTCCAAAGTATTTGGCCCAGATTATCGTGCTGACGGTCATCTGCAAGCTGCTGGTTGCGCCCAATACAATCCCGTACACCCAGGCGGTGGACAACCCCAGGCGCGGCGCCATCAGCAAACTCGTCGTCTGGCCGATCAAAGCCGCAAAGAGTAAAAAGCGCGCCGCGATACGATCCACCAACACGCCGCTGATAATGCGGACGATGGCGACGGTGATGGCAACGAACATAAACGCGCTGGCCGCATACTCGGCAGAGAGGCCGCTATCCTCGAAAATGCTGACCATGTGGAATTGCAAACCTGTGCCAAGCATGGAGATAGAGCCTAGCCCCAGTCCGATAATCCAGAACGCCGTCGTGCGCACCGCTTCGCGGGAACTCCAGTTCTCTTCGACAAAGTGCGCGGCGCCGGTAGCCGGCTCCGCCGGCGAGGATTTCGCGCCATCGGGAAGCAAACCGTAGTCCTCCGGTCTGCGGCGGAAGAAAAGCCACCCCACCGGTAGCATAACGAGCGCAATCGCCAAACCCAAAAGCTGGTAGCTGGCCCGCCATCCAAATTGCTCGATGAGCGCGTGAATGAGGCGTGGGAATATTCCATTACCCACCACTGCGACCACGACCCCGGCAATCCCCAGGATCAGACCACGCCGGCGCACCCACCATTGATTAAGAATGTTGCCGCTCACGATGCACAAGCTGCCCTGTCCCAACATCCGAATGAAAAGGAAGCCAATCCCGAGCATAACCGCATTTTGGACAAAGCCCATATAGACACAAGCCAGGGCAAATAGCGCCGCGATAACCACAACCATAGCGCGTGGCCCGCGTTGATCGAGCTGCCGCCCGACGGAAGGCATAGCAAAACTGGCCGTCAGTGTACCGAGCATGTAGAGCGTGCTCACGGTCGAGCGATTGATGCCCAAATCTGCGATGAAATGCTCGATAAAAATCGAGACGGAGTAGGTCTGGCCGGGACTGCTCATAATGTAACCGATCGTGCCGGCGATGAGAATGATCCAACCATAATAGATAGGGAACCCGGCAACCACCCGGCTCCGGTGCACCTGCGCCGATATGCTGCTGGTCTCTTGTGTTATCGTGTTTTTCAATGTAGTGTTCTCAATTCAAGGTCCGTAAAAGAATAAGTTCCTGACCACTCGCACCGCTGTGTCATCCGCCGCACTTGCCGTCAAGGGTATAAGTAGCGCCTTGCGGAGAAATTTCACCGTCATCCCTTGAGCCACGCCACAACCTTCTCAATCGCTGCATCCGGCGTCGAAGCCCCCGCCGTGACGCCGACCTTCTCCGCGCCCACAAGCCACGCCGCCTCCAGCTCATCCGCCGTGGCGATGCGGTACGTGCGCGGGTTGACCTGCGCGCACACTTCCGCCAGACGGCGGCTGTTGGAGCTGTGCGCGCCGCCGATGACGAGCATCACGTCCACCTGCCGTGCCGTCTCGACGGCGGCGGCCTGGCGCTGCGCGGTGGCGTTGCAGATGGTGTTGTGAGCGCGCAATTCCTGGCATTTGCCCATCAACGCGCCGACGACAACTTGATAGTCGGCGGGAATCTTGGTTGTCTGCGAGACCACGCCGATTTTCTTGCTGCGCGGTAGCGCGGCGACGTCCTCAAGGCTTTGGACCACCGCCGCGCCCTCGCCTGCCCATCCCGCGATGCCGATCACCTCCGGGTGCTCCGGTGTGCCGTAGATGACGACCCGGTAGCCGTCGTCGTGCAACGCGTGGGCAAGCTGCTGCACTCTAACAACTAGCGGGCACGTGCCATCCACGACGCGCAAGCCTTTGTCGCGTGCTGCCTTTAGCGTTTCCGGCGGGATGCCGTGCGCGCGGATGATGACCGTGCCCTGGTCGATCTCGTCGATGGCGTCTTTCGCTCCCACGCCAATGGCCTGCATCTGCGCGACCACCTCGTCGTTATGGACGATGGGACCGAGTGTGTAGATCGGCCCCTCGGCGCTCGCGGCGGTTTCCTCAACCGTCTTTACTGCACGCTTCACACCGAAACAGAAGCCGTATTCTTTGGCGAGAAGGATTTCCATTTGTGACTCCAAAATAGTCAGCAGATTGAGCGGATTCTTCTTAATCTGCTCAATCTGCTGAATCTGCTGACCTAAAAAAGTTGGTCTATTGCCTAATTTGCGCCTGGACGTACGCCCTGGCCCTGGCATCAGCTTGGAGTATAGTCTCAAAATCGGGATTGTCCACGCCGGTATGGGCGTCGAGGGCTTGCTCTACCAGGCGGGGAATGTCGGAAAACTTGATCCGCTCCGCCAGATACAGATCAACGGCTTCCTCATCCGCTGCGCAGAGGACGGTGGGATACGTGCCGCCGGCCATCCCGGCCTCGCGGGCCAGGCGCAGACAGGGGAAGCGCACCGTATCGGGCGCTTCGAAGGTCAGGGCGTGCGTGGCGATCAAATCCAGGGGAGTGCAGATTTGCGCCGTGCGCGCGGGGTAGTTCAGCGCGTACTGGATGGCGAGGCGCATGTCGGGCGCGGAAAGCTGCGCCTTGATCGCGCCGTCCACGTACTGCACCATCGAGTGGATGATGCTCTGCGGGTGGACGATCACGTCGATCTGCTCGTAAGGCTTCCCAAAGAGCCAGTGTGCTTCGATGATCTCGAAACCTTTGTTCATCAGCGTAGCCGAGTCGATGGTGATCTTCTGGCCCATCACCCACGTGGGATGCTTCAGCGCGGCGGCGGGACTGAGGTCGTGGAGTTGCTCCGCGCTGTAGGTGCGGAATGGTCCGCCGGACGAGGTGAGGATGAGTTTGGCAACCTCGACGCTGTTTTCGCCGCGCAGGCATTGCCAGAGCGCGCTGTGCTCGCTGTCGATGGGGCGCAGTTCCACGCCGTGTTTGTTTACGGCTTCCATCACCAGTGCTCCGGCCATCACGAGCACCTCTTTGTTGGCGATGGCGATCTGTTTGCGGGCCTCGATGGCGGCGAGGGTGGGCACAAACCCCGCCTTGCCCGACGTGGCGACGACGACCAGGTCCACGTCTTGACGGGTGACGATCTCCGCCAAACCCGCTTCGCCCGTGAGGACGTTGGCATGCGCGACGTGCGAGGCGTCCGCGTCTTCACTCACGGCGACGAGGGCCGGGTGAACCTCGCGGATTTGTTCGTTGAGCAGCGTGACGTTGCGCCCGGCGGCCAACGCGACGATGGTGAAGCGGTCGGGCAGCGCTCGGATTACCTCCAGGGTTTGCCGTCCAATGGAGCCTGTGCTGCCGAGAATGGCAATGCGCTGAAGCCCACTATCTGTGACGCCACCTGTGGCACTACTTGTGGTCGCCGTCATCCAAGCACCCTGGGATTGAGGGTGTGGCGCTTTACATCGGTCCCAAAGCCACCCACGCCGGTGAGCATGCGTTGGCCCCTTGCATTGACGTGATAGTACAAGGGTACGGAGAATAGCTCGGGGAACGTCCGCTGGATCACGCTAACGATTCCCGCGGCGTCGAGGTTGTACCGCTTCAGGAAGAGGTTGCGGTCGCCATGCTCGACGAATTCGTCGGGCAGCCCCAGGCGTTTGATCGTGACGTAGTTCAGGTTGCGCGCTTCTAGCAACTCCATCACAGCGGACCCAAATCCGCCCGCCAGCACACCTTCTTCAACCGTCACCAGGCGGTTGAAGTTCAGCGCCAGGTTCTTGAGAAAATCGCCGTCCAGCGGTTTGATAAAGCGCGCGTTGACGACAGCGGCTTCTACGCCCAGGCTCGAGAGGGCGTGTGCTGCCGCCATCGCGGGATAGACCGTCGCGCCCACTGCAAGGATGGCGATGTCGGAGCCGGCGCGCAGCATTTCCGCCTGACCGACGCCGAGTGTGCGTGGTTGCGCGGGCAGCGTTGCCCCTTCGCCCGCGCCCCTGGGATAGCGGATGGCGACCGGGCCATCGATGGTGAGCGCCGTCCACAGCATCTCGACCAATTCAGCTTCGTCTTTCGGCGCCATCACGGTGAAGTTGGGGATGCTGCGCAGGTAGGCCAGATCGAACACGCCTTGATGGGTGCGCCCGTCGTCGCCGACGATGCCGCCCCGGTCAATGGCGAAGATCACCGGCAGGTTTTGCAGCGCCACGTCGTGAATCAGTTGATCGTAGGCGCGCTGTAGGAAAGTAGAATAAATCGCCGCGACGGGTCGCATGCCCTGCGCAGCCAATCCCGCCGCGAACGTAACGGCGTGCTGTTCGGCGATGCCCACGTCAAAGAAGCGCTCCGAGAACGCCTGGGCGAACGTGGTCAACCCAGTTCCGGAGGGCATAGCGGCAGTAATGGCGACCACGCGTTTGTCGGCCTGCGCCATCGCCGTCACCGTGTCGCCAAACACCTGGCTGTAGGTAGGCGCGGCTTTCTTATTGGTCGCCTTCGATACGCCGTTCTGCGGCGCGATGCCGTGCCACTTCTCCGGGTTTTCTTCGGCGGGACGGTAGCCTTTGCCTTTCTGCGTGCGCACGTGGACGACCACGGGCTTGCCGTTGATGGCTTTGGCGGCGCGGAGAGCATCTTGCAATGCCGCAAGATCGTGCCCGTCAACCGGCCCAATGTAGTGAAAGCCCAGCGTTTCCCAAAGGGTAGGGGACGTGGCAGGCAGCGTATCGAGATGCTTGGCAATCGCGCCGACACTTGGCGAGATCGACATTTCGTTATCGTTCAGAACGACGATGAAGCGTTTCTGTAAGTATCCGGCGTGGTTGAATCCTTCCAGCGCCATTCCCGCTGTGATGGAGCCATCGCCGATGACGGCAATCACGTGGAAATCCTCGCCTTGCAGGTCGCGCGCAGCAGCGATGCCCAACGCCGATGAGATCGACGTCCCCACGTGCCCTGCGCCAAAAATATCGTGGGCGCTCTCGCGGCGGTCGGTGTAGCCCGATATTCCCCCATACTTGCGTAGCGTGCCGAAATCGTGAAGGCGCCCGGTGAGCAGCTTGTGGGGATACGCTTGGTGGCTGACATCCCAGATCAACTTGTCGCGTGGGCTGTCGAAGACGGTGTGCAGCGCCAGGGTCAACTCCACGACACCCAGGTTGGGCGCCATGTGACCGCCGTTTTCGAGAACGGTCTCGACAATGTGCTGCCGTATTTCCGACGCTATTTGTTGGAGCTCAGGCAGTTCCAGGGACTTCAGATCTTCGGGTTCCTTGATCTGCTCCAATAATTGGATCATTGTATGCCCTCCAGATGATTTGTTTGTCTGATCATAAAAACTAAAGTCACTCCGGTGTTTTGGCCATCATGTAAATTTAGTAGAATACGATCGGATCAGTAGATACAACGCTTCTAACCTTTGAAAATTGCAGAACACAGGCGCATGAAATCTGCTAAGTATGTCCATCATAACATAGATACTCTGTCAAAACCTATCAGGATAGTGCATTTTAGGGTTATTGCTTGTCTTTGACAGCCCAAATAGGGAAAGGCCTGCTTTTTACATTGTCTTTGGCGTTCCAAAATACACGAGAAAAAAATAGCGCTAACTCACTTGTTTGTTCAGCGAATTGGTATATCCTCTGAGTAGCTTTCAGGTAGGACTGTGTTGGAAAAAACTCTTTTACCTTAATGGTGAACCGTGTTACGTGAATTGCACATCAAGGATTTTGCGATTATCGACGATCTCCATTTGACCTTGGAACCCGGCTTCAACGTCCTGACCGGGGAAACTGGCGCGGGCAAATCTATCCTCATCGATGCAGTGGCGCTATTGCTGGGCGGGCGTGGCGATACAACAGTCGTGCGTGCTGGTGCCGACCATGCTCGTGTGGAGGGTTTGTTTATACTGACGCCTTCAGAGCAGGACAGCCTTGCCACGTTGTTGCAGGTCGAGGCGCTGGAGGGCGATACGCCGGATGTATTGTGGCTGAGCCGCGAGGTGCGTAACAATGGACGGACGGTCGCACGGGTCAACGGGCGTGCGGTATCGGTTTCCTTACTGCGCGAGGTCGCTGAGAATCTCGTCGATATCCACGGGCAGAGCGAGCACCTGAGCCTGCTGCGCGTGCGTGAGCACCTTAACCTGCTGGATGGCTTTGCTGGATTGGAGCCACAGCGCGCGCAGGTTGCCGAGCTTGTACAGCAGATTCAGGCTGTCCGTCGTGATCTGCACGCGTTGCGCCAAAGCGAGCGCGACCGGATGCAGCGCATCGACCTATTGCGCTTTCAGGTGGATGAGATTCGTGCGGCTATGCTTGCGCCGGGCGAACAAGAGGCCTTGGAATCCGAACTGGTGCGCCTTTCCAACGCTGAGCAGTTGACGGCGCTGTCCGCTAATCTCGTAGCCGTGCTCGAAGAAGGGCGTGGACAGTCCCCCGCCATCCTGGATTTGATCGGGCGGGCGCAGCGCGACATAGCGGTACTGGCGCGCGTCGACGTAACCCTGGCGCCCCAGATGCAGACGCTTGAGGAAGTGGGATATCAGGTCGAGGATTTGGCACGCACGTTGCGCGATTACCTGGGTGATGTCGAATTCAACCCGCGCCGTCTGACGTGGGTTGAGGAGCGATTGTCATTGCTGCGGCAGTTAGCGCGCAAGTATGGCGGCACAGTTGAAGAGGTGCTGGCGTATGCGGAGAAAGCGGCTGCTGAGCTTGAGACGCTAGAACACAGCGATGAGCGCATCGCCGAGCTGGCAGAGCAGGAGGTGGCGCTGCTCGCGCAGTGCGCGACGCTATGCCAGGCGCTTTCTCAAGCGCGTCAAGCGGCTGCAGTCCGACTCTTGGCGGGTGTCGAGGCTGAATTGCAGGATTTACGCATGGAGGGGGCACGTCTGGGTGTTGCTTTCCAGTGGCGTGAGGCGACCGAGGGGATTCCCCTCGAGGCGCCGTTGCCGGCTGAGTCAACTGTGACCAGTTTAGGGATGGAGGTGTGTGCAGATGACACCGTCGCGCGGGCAGATTTCGACGTCACGGGGATGGATCGGGTGGAGTTCCTCGTCGCGCCCAATCCCGGCGAAGGGCTTAAACCAATGGCGCGTATCGCTTCGGGTGGTGAAACTTCGCGGTTGATGCTGGCGCTCAAAGCGGTGCTCTCTCGCGCCGATCGCACACCTACGCTCATTTTCGACGAAATCGATCAGGGTATTGGCGGGCGGGTAGGCGCCATCGTGGGGCTAAAGTTGTGGCAGCTTACATCGTCGGGTGGCAATGGCGGCGTGCAGCATCAAGTCCTCTGCATCACGCACCTGCCGCAGTTGGCGGGCTTTGGCGATGTACATTTTGGCGTGCAGAAGCAGATCGCCAATGGGCGAACTGTAACGCAGGTGGTGCGTCTGTTAGATGAGACGCGACTCGCCGAGTTATCCCTGATGTTGGGCACGCAGGGGGAAGCTGCGCACCAGGGCGCTGTTGAAATCCTGGCGCAGGCTGCCGATCTCAAACAAAGCGTTGCTGCCTCCCTCGAGAAGTGAGAGGATGGTTAAAACGCGAGTCGCATTTGCTCAATGGCAGAACGCGTTTATAATGATTATGATTGTGTACAGCACAAGCGTAGAACCTATCCGAAAATTCGTCGTTGATGTATCAGCAGCACGCGCAAGCACAATTTTCGGATAGAGTCTTAATCGCATCTCAAGTTTAGTGTCAAGTTGTTAGGGTCCGGTTGAGGAGAAACGTTGCTGTGACCCTATGTGTGCAAGGGGAGTCCTAAATGGGAGTCGTGCTTACCCCTTTTGATTATCAGGTTAAGGATGGTTGGAAATGGCGCTTAAAGGCAGGCTAGAAGATTTCGGCATCACGCAATTACTGAATCTTATCAATTTGGCCCGGAAGACCGGAACGCTTTACCTTGAAGGAGCGCAGAAAAACTCATATCTTTGCTTCCGCGAAGGTAAGCTGATTTATGCAGCCCTCGAAGGGGTAGAGGATAGTCTTCCTGCCATTCTGCAACGCGCAAACGTTTTTACGGCTGAGCAGGTGCAGATGATTCAAGCGAATATGGCTGGGAGAACGGATCGCGACATCGCGCAAGTCCTTATTACAAGTGGACGGCTGCAGCAACAAGTCGTGGTGAAGAGCGTGCGTGATTCTATCCTCGACCTGGTCTATCAAGTCTTTTCCTGGCATGAGGGACAGTTCCGTTTCGAGCCATCTAAACTGCCAGTCCAGGGCAAAATCACGACCTCCATCGCGCTGGAAAACGTCATCATGGAAGGCAGCCGCCGGGTGAAAGAGTGGGAGCGCCTGCAAGATGAGCTTCCTGACCTGGACATTCGCTTGAAGTTTGCCGAACGGCCAACGACACCGTTACGCGATGTCAACCTTAGCGTCGAAGAATGGCGCGTTATCTCTTTTGTTAGCCCTAGCAACACCATCCGGCAGATTGCGCAGTTTAACAACATGAGCGAGTTGCAAATCCGCAGAATTGTCTATAGCCTGCTCCAGGCAGGACTCGTGGAGATCATTCGTCCACCACGCCCCAGGGTCGCACCAACGAGTATGCGACAGGTCTCTGAAGGGGCACACCAACCGAGTGCGGCGCAGATGCAGCGGCCTGCTGTTAAGCGTGGTATCATCCAGAAGCTGATTAGCCGGATCCGGGAGTTATAGTGATGCAGACGTTAAAGATTGTTGTGACAGGCCCTTTCTCATCCGGAAAGACAGAGCTGATTCAAAGTGTCAGCGAGATTGATGTGGTTTCCACCGAGCGGAAAATCTCCCAAGAGGCTGAGCGCATCAAACAGCAGACCACGGTGGCGATGGACTTTGGGCGAATCACCATTGACGATGAGTTGATTCTCTATCTCTTCGGAACGCCCGGTCAACGCCGGTTTGACTTCATGTGGGAAATCCTTTCCGAAGGTATGCTCGGTTTTGTCGTGCTGGTGGACAGCACACGACCGGAGACTTTCCGTGAAGCGCGCCGGATCCTCGATACGTTCCGTAGCTATTCCCCTGTTCCGTACATCGTGGCCGCCAACAAACAAGATCTCCCAGATGCATGGCCGCCGGAAGACTTGCGTATCGTGCTCCACGTTGAGCCGGGTGTCAAGGTGGTCCCGTGCGTAGCCCCATCTAGAGAGAGTGTCAAAGAAGTGCTGCTAGAGCTGCTATACTCCATTTTGGAGCTGGTGGACGAAGAGTAGTAACCTTTTTTTAACTGAATTGCAACGGCCTCTTTTCGTGGAGCAATAAAGTTTGTGGTATGATGAAGGAAAAGAGGTGCAGGATTAGGAATAATGAGTTCAATAGTGACGGATCGGGGAATAGTCCACTACGAGACCTTTGGCCGGGGAAAGCCGGTGGTCTTGTTACACTGTTGGCTTGGTTCATGGAATTATTGGTATTCGACAATGGAGTACCTGTCCGCGCATAAGTACAAGACGTATGCGCTGGACTTCTGGGGATTTGGAGACTCGGCTAAACAAGGTTCCTTTTCTGTTACTGAATACGTGCGTATGGTCGATCAGTTTATGGAGCGCATGGGCTTGCAACGTGCGCGGGTGATGGGCCATTCGATGGGGGGCACGGTTACTCTGAGTCTAGCGCTTGCGTATCCACAGCGAGTCTCCAGGGTTGCAGTGGTTGGTTCTCCTATTACCGGTTCGGGCTTGGCTTTTCTGCTCAAATTGTCAGGATACCGTAAGTTTGCCCGTATGCTCTATGCTGTGCCGGGTCTTTTGTCCTTATCCATGAAGTTGCTCTCGCTCTCTTATGCCAAAGACTGGCGCACTTTGTACGATATGTTGAAGAAGGACCTGTCACGCACGACGGTGGAATCTTTCTCTGCCAGTATCCGCGATTTACGCTTCACTGATTTGCGCCCCCGACTTGGCGAATTGCATATTCCCGCCATGGGCATTTATGGGCGTAGGGACAACATTGTCGATCCCAAGCAAGGGGAACTGATGCGCGAAGGCATCCAGAGTCACATCGTTCACTATTTCGAACACTCGGGGCATTTTCCAATGTTGGATGAAACCGACCATTTCCACGAAACGATTCTGGACTTCTTGACGGACTCGTGAGCGTAAGCGACCTCGTGAGCGTAGGCGGACTGGTGAGTGAAGATGTAGAACGGCGTGAGTACTATTTCCCCAATCGTATTTCGCGCATTGTTTTGCTGGCGTTGCGGGATGTAATGGGCGAGAATGGGATTCACGCGGTATTGAATATTGCGCGGCTTCAACACTTCATCGAGGAGTGCCCACCGCCCAATTTCGAGCCGGGTATGACATTCAATGAGGCAGGACGCCTCTTCGATGCTATAGAGGGAATCTATGGCGTCCGTGGTGGGCGGCGATTGGCGCGCCGTTCCGGGGAGGCATGTTTCAAGTATGGTATAGAAGGGTTTGGCGGGGTCATCGGTTTTGCCGATTTCGCGTTGCGGTTGTTGCCGATTTCGTTGCGCGTGCGGATTGGTCTTGAGGTGCTGGCCGAAATCTTTAACCGCTACACAGATCAACAAGTGGCGCTCGGCGAAAGCGAAGACAGTTTTTTTTTCATTATTGAGCGTTGTGGGTTCTGTTGGCGTAGGCGTTCCGATGCCCCCGCTTGTGCGTTACTTGAGGGGTTGCTTGAAGAGTCGCTTTACTGGGTTAGCCGGGGAAAGCGTTTTTTTATCGAAGAGCTCAGTTGTATAGCCTGCGGCGATCCGGTGGGAACGTTGCGTGTGGATAAGACACCATTGAGTTGACGATTGCAAGGTGCATGCTGAATGCGTAAAATCATCCTGCGCGATAGACGAAAGATACCGCCTTTTAACGAGCCAGCGCGCGAACTGAGCGTGCTGACGAAACCGTTGTGGCTGCATCAGCGGGATGTATTGGCACGCTATACTACTGAAGAGCGTGAGGTAGAATCGGTTCACGAAGTTGGCAATGATCGCGAAGAGACACTGGTCTACCGCGATAACCTCTATTTCGATCAAGCGTTCATCGACGAATTCATCCAGCGCGCACAGAAATCCGGCAAATCCTGCCAGGTCGCCTTCAAACTCGACGATCCGGCCATTACCGGGCAGGCGCTCTACCTGCAACGTGGGATTCGCCGTCAGGGCAACTATTACGTTGCTGATCTGTGGTATTATCCCTATGGCATCGAACCTGTGGTACGCCCCTTGGTGATGGATACCGAAGCGCGTGAGGTGGGCTTCTACCATGTGCCTACGCATATGTCCGACTTTCAGGGTGATCTGATCTACAATTTACCGACGAAACCCTTCCTTTCCATAGAGCACTGGATTCATATTCTCCATGCCAACATCGACTTTGGCATTTTTGCGATTGGGATACGTTTCGAAAAACGCCTTGAACACGATCTAGGACTGCTCCTAAAGATGCTCTGGCGTGGCATCCTGGAGCGCAAACAGGTCCTGACATCATCGGAGATCGTGGTGACGGGCAAGAATTGCACGATTGATCCCACAGCGATTATCCAAGGCCCCACCTTTATCGGTGACAACGTCGATATCGGACCCGGCGTCGTGATTCGCAACTGCGTCATCGGCGACGACGTCACCATCGACCAGGGATGCGAGTTGATGCTCAGTGTTGTGGGCAACGGTGCCTTTTTGCCCTTCCGTGCCGCCCTCTACCGTACCGTGTTGATGGACCGTTGCATGGTGGCGCAGAACTCGTGTCTGCAGATGTGTGTCGTGGGACGCGACTCTTTTGTGGGCGCTGGCACGACGTTTACCGACTTTTTGCTGGTCGATAAGCCGTTGCGTTCGCACTTTGGCGGCAAGCTTGAAGAGACCGGGATGACGGCTTTGGGAAGTGCCATCGGCCATAACGTGCGTATCGGTTCGGGGTTGATTTTCTTCCCCGCGCGGATGATCGAATCGGATGTGATTATGTTCGCTTCGGATGAGCGCCGGCGGGTTATCACCGGCAACGTCGCTTACGAGGATAGCGATCATCTGAAACTTGAGGATGGGGAAAAAATGCACCCGCGTTTGTACAAGCGGGATGCATAAGGCGCGGGAGCGTGGGTCGCGCGAATGCATTCTTTCGCCTTTATCATTCATCCGATCGATCCTAAACGGGATGTGGCGCGCAAGTACCCGTTGCTTGGCAAGGTTTTACCGGAGGCGGCCATTCACTTTGTTTGTCGGTTCTGGCCGCCCATTGAACTTTCACATATCACCGGCGCGCGCTCTGAGGCTACCGGCGAGGAAATCGAGGGCTGGCTGATCGCCGTGCCTTACACGCCGCAGCGGATGCTGCAACTGCCAATGACGGAAGTCTATAACAAGATTATCGCCGCCGGCCATCTGGCAGCACGTTTAGGGGCGCAGATTCTCGGGCTGGGGGCATATACGTCAGTGATCGGCGATGGCGGTGCGACCATCGCGCGCAACCTCGACATTGCCGTGACATCGGGCGACAGCTACACAGCGGCACTCGCCGTACAGGCGACGCGTCAGGCGGCGCAGCTAATGGATATTGACATCGCGCAGACGACGCTGGCTGTTGTGGGTGGGGCTGGAACGATTGGCGCGGCGGTGGCGCAGTTGTTGGCACCCTATGCGAATTATATGCTCTTGATCGGGCGACGGCTTGAGGCTCTGGATGTTGTGGCAGAAAAAGTGCGGCGGGCTGGTTGCCTTGAAGTACATACATCCACTGAGATCATGGATGTAGCTAAGGCACAGGTCGTGGTGACCGTGACGAGTGCCGGCGGCAATTTGATCCGGCCGGAGATGTTGCGACGAGGCGCGGTGGTGTGCGATGTCTCCCGGCCGCGCGACGTTTCGCACCACCTTATCCAGGTGCGCGACGATGTTTTGGTGATCGATGGGGGGTTGGTGCGGGTTCCGGGTGAAGTGGACTTCGGGTTCAACTACGGCCTGCCGCCTCATCTCACCTATGGATGTCTGGCGGAGACGATGGCTTTGGCCTTCGAGGGCCGTTTTGAGGATTACTCTATCGGCAAGCAGCTTTCGGTAGAGCAGGTGCAAGAGATCGATGCATTGGCGAGCAAACATGGATTCGAACTGGCAGCTTTGCGCAGTTTTGAGCGCAAGTTAGAGGATGCCCTTCTCGAAAAAGTAAAGGCGAACGCTAAAAGTTAGAGGCCTTTCAGGTTTTGGTTTGTCCGGGTTAGTTCATTATGCGGTTCCATAACCGTTGGCAGGAGGTAAACACATGAGTGGTGGTCGTGTCCTGGTTGTAGAAGACGATTTCGATATTTCCAGCATGTTGCAACTTTATTTCAAAACCCAGGGCTACGAAGTTTATGTGGCCCCGCGCGGCGGCGTGGCCCTGGAGATGACACGGCAGAATATGCCCAACGTCATCGTGCTGGACATCATGCTGCCCGACATTGATGGGTATGAAGTCTGCCGCCAGTTGCGGACCAATCTGCGCACCAGCCATATCCCCATCATCTTCCTGACGCAGAAGGACGAACGCAACGACAAAATCCAGGGCCTTGAATTGGGGGCAGATGACTATATCACCAAGCCCTTCGATCTAGAGGAGTTGCGGTTGCGCGTGCGCAATACGATTAAGAGCGCTGAAGTCGCCAGCTTGACCAGCCCAAGCACCGGCCTGGCCAGCGGGCGGTTGATCGAACAGCAGCTCCGCGAACTGATGCGCAAACAGGATTGGGGCATCCTGTACATCGGCATCGATGGTTTGAGTGCCTTCAACGAGGTCTACGGCTTTGTTGCCGGAGAGGAAGTCCTGCGTTTTACCGGGATGCTCTTGAACGACGTCATCGACGAGATGGGGACGGCAGATGACTTTATCGGCCATATTGGTGGCGATAATTTCATCATCATCACGCGTAAAGAACTGGTGGACCCGCTGCGTGAAGAGATTACCCAGCGCTTTGACGAGAATGTGGGGACGCACTACGATTTCATGACGCGAACGCAGGGATATCTGATCGTCAAAGACGATGATGGCAACGAAGAGCACGTCCCTTTGATGACGCTGCAGGCAGGCGCGTTGACCGTCGAAGATGGGCCGTTCACCGATATTCGGGAGATCACCGAGGCCGCAGCCGAGGTGCGGCGGCAATCGCGCAGCAAATAGGGCTTCAACAAGGTAGAAGAACAGAGAGGCGTTTTGGTGAAAGGGTTGCAAGCGCTTAGCGCACGACTGTTGACTGCTTCCAGTGTGGAATCCCTGTGGGAGATCACACTTGATGAAGCGGTGCAATGGTGTGAGGCCGACGCGGGCGCGTGGATTTGGAGCGTGCCCGCGTCTACGGTTGGTCCGGTGTATGGCGCTGCACCTTTCGATGGCTCCGCGTGCCAGGCCGTGCTTGAGAAGCTCGATGATCCTCAGGAAGCGCAGTGCTGGCCTCCCTCATCGCTCCCATCCCATTCCGCGCTAAGCGTTCCCATATCCGTAGACACCTGGAACGGCTGGCTTGTTCTGACGCGGCAAGCGCCGTTTACGGCAGACGATGTGGAGCGCGCTGGCGATGCTGTCGCTATGGCGCAAATCGCGGCTGCGGGGATAGGACGCTACGAGCGCGTCGATCAAGCGCGTGCCAACCAGGTGCAGGAATTGGAAACTGTGCAGCGGATGGGGCGTCTGATCGGTGAAAGCCTCGATCTTGAAACCACCATGGATGTGATCCTGGAGACGTTGGCGGGGTTGATCCCCTATGATGCGGGTGAGATCACGTTGTTGGACGCGGATCAGAGTATGTTGGTGAGCCAGGCCACAAGAGCCAACGCCACAGCGCGCCGTTCTGCGCAAACCGAGGGTGTGTCGTATCGAATTGACGAAGGGCTGAGTGGTTGGCTGGCCCGCAAGCGGCAGCCCTTGCTCATCGACGATGTGTTAGAGGCGGAAATTGCCGAACCCAAGGACGAGACGCTCAAACTGTGGGCACGCTCTTTCCTGGGCGTGCCTATGGTGGCGCACGGGGAATTGGTGGGGACATTGGAGATTGCGGCAGCAGAGCCGGGACAGTTCACCGAACATCACCAGAAATTAGCCGAGATTTTTGGCGGGCAGGCGGCGATTGCGATTGAGAACGCGCGTCTGTATTCCCAAACCGACGCCGAACTGCGCCGCCGTCTCGAAGCATTGGAGGCTTTGCAGCGCATCACGCGCGACATTACCGCGACGATTGATTTGAACTATATTCTCAATGGTGTTTTGGAGGAAGCGATCCGGTTTAGTGGCGCTACGGCGGGTTTGATCGCGCTTTCCGATGGGGAAAGCTTTGAACTACAGATTTCCCGGGGTTATGGTGAGGCGGCTTTAGGCGACCTGGAACATTCACTGGCTTCTGAATTCCTGACCCATCAGGATACCATGTACATTCCTGATACGCAGCAGTTGCCCAATGCCGAATCATTCCCGCCTGGCGCGCGCACTTTGCTGGTGGAACCGGTCTTCTATGAGGAACGCCTGGCTGCGGCCATTCTTGTGCAAGCCGAACAACCCGCAGCCTTTACCCCGACCGTCTTGGAGTTCATCGCCGGGCTGGCGGTGCAAACGTCTATCGCAGTGGGGAACGCGCGACGTTACCAGGAACAACTTGAGCGTGGGGAGTTGATGCACAAGCGCGCCGAACAGATGGCGCTGCTATTGGAAGTCTCGCGCACGATGCGTTCGGACCGGCCATTGGAAGAGACGCTGCTCGATATTGCCTACGCGGTGCAGGAAGGCACCGGATTCAACATCGTGCTGATCAGCGTAGTAGAAGGTATGACGCTGCGGCGGGTGGCCGGTGCCGGCATTCCCCTGACACGTCTGGAGCAGATGAAACAGGTACGTCATCCCTGGCCCCGCATCCAGGCGCTGTTCCAGGAGCGTTTCCGGCTTGGGCGTTGCTATTATATCCCGGCCGAATACTATGACAGCGTTTTGATTGGGCTGGACGTCTTCTTGCCGGAAATTGAGGAGATCGTGCCACGGCAGTCCGGGATGTGGCATCCGAAAGACACGTTTATCATACCGTTGTACGCCAGTCACGGTGAGATCGTAGGCATGATGTCGGTCGACGGTCCCCTGGATGGGCGTGTGCCCACCGCGCTGACCGCCGAAGTGATTGAGGTTTTCGCGGCGCAGGTCGCGTTGGCGATCGAGAACAACCATCTGGTCGAGGACTTGCGCCGCCAGCTCAACACCTTGCGTCTGTTCAACGAGTTGAGCCGCTCCATCACGACCAAGCTCGATTTACCGCTGGTCTTGAACACCGTCGTGCAAGCGGTGACGAATTTGTTAGGCTATGATTACGCCACGATTTTCCTGCAAGGCAAGATTGGAGAGCGTTTTGTGCCGCTGGCGACCTCCGGATATGCGCTGGATTTGGTGGATGAAACCACCTTCGACCAACGCGTGGGGAGGGTCGTGCAAACCGGGATGCCTCTGATCATCGAGGATACTGCTGCCGATCCCCACTACAAGTCCGGGCCGGTGAGCATCGGGTCATCGCTTATGGTTCCGTTGATGGTGGAAGGGCGTTCGGTGGGCGTGCTCGTCGCCGACCGTAAGATCACGGGCGACTTCACCCCGACCGAGGTCGCTACATTGACCGCGCTGGCCGATCAGGTGGCGGTAGCCGTTGAGAATGCGCGCCTCTTCGAAGAGGTCAAGCGCTTTAACGAGGAACTGGAACTGCGCGTGGCCGAACGCACCGCCGAGCTGGCCGAAGCGTTGGAGGGGCTGCGCTTGCAACGCGACCGTTCCAGTGTGCTCTATCACATCGCCTCCGAGTTGGTCGCCAGCCTGGATATGGATCGCGTGCTCAGTCAGGCGCTTTCGTTGTTGCAAAAGGCCGTCAAAGCATCGCGGAGCGCCGTGATTTTGCTCGATAACAACACCGGGCAACTGTTCTATCGTGCCGCCATCGGGCACACCGAGCCGATCCCGCCTGGCGGGCGTCTCGCACCCTTTAACCGTCAGGATGGCATTATTGGATGGGTGTTCACTCACAAGAAGGCGCTGATTATTCCCAATGCGGCGGAGGACAAGCGCTGCGCGATAGGTATCGACCGGTCCGTGCGTTCAGTTTTGGCAGCGCCGATTGTGGGAGGAGCCGGAGAGTCGCTCGGTGTCATTCTGATGCAATCGCCGGTGGATAGTGTCTTCGATGAGCCGGAACTGCGTCTCGTCGAGGCGGCGGCGGTGCAGTTGGGCAACGCGCTGAACAACGCCGAATTGTATCGTCTGATCCGCGAGCAGGCCGAGCGCGTCGGCAGTATGTTGCGCGCACAACAGATCGAGGCGGCGAAGAACCAGGCTATCCTTGAAGGGATTGCCGATGGTGTGATGGTGGCTGACGAGAACGGCAAAGTCATTCTCTTCAACGCAGCGGCTGAGCGCATTCTGTCGATTTCGCGTGAGCAGGCGTTGGGCCGTCCGCAGGACGGTATCCTGGGGCTATATGGTAGCGCCGCGCGCGAGTGGTTGGAGCAGATCGAGCATTGGCAGCAAGATCCCGGTGCTTATGGTGCGGATGAGTTTCTGGTCCACCGCATGGAAGTGGGGCGGCGCTTCGTCAGCGTTCACCTGTCCCCGGTTGTCTCGCCGTCCCAGGAGTTTCTCGGCGTCGTCTCGGTCTTCCGTGACATTACCTCCGAGGTGGAAGCCGACCGTGCCAAGAGCGATTTTGTGTCCACCGTTTCGCACGAATTGCGCACGCCGATGACGTCGATCGTTGGGTACGTCGATCTCGTCTTGATGGGCGCGACCGGGGAATTGTCGGATATGCAACGTGATTTTCTCAAGCGGGTGAAGACCAACGCCGAGCGTCTGACCACGCTGGTCAACGATCTGCTCGATATTTCTCGCATCGAGACGGGGCGCGTGGAGTTGCAACTGGCACCGGTGGCTATTGAGGATATCATCAAGCAGGTGGTAGACCTGGTACAGCCCAAGGTTACGGAAAAGGAGCAGCGCCTCTATGCCGTCATGCCTGATGCTCTCCCCAGGGCATACGCTGATCGCGATCGCTTGGCGCAGATTTTGACCAACATCGTGGGCAATGCCTACAAATACACACCCGTGGGGGGGGAGATTGGCATTTACGCTTACGTCCGAGATGCGAAGATGTATGTGGCGGTCTCCGATACCGGCATCGGCATTGCGCCTGAAAACCAGAAGAAGCTCTTCTCGCGTTTCTACCGGGTAGAGGATGATCCCGCCGTCTACGAAGTGTCTGGAACGGGGTTGGGACTGGCGATCTCGCTGTCCTTGATCCAGATGCATGGGGGCAATATTTCGCTGGATAGTGTATTGGGAAAGGGCAGTACCTTCACCTTCTCCGTGCCGCTGGCCGAGGGTGAACCGGTCGAGGACGCGGGGACGCTACCACCACGCATTGCCGGAGAGGCTCAGGTGACGGTGCTGGTGGTTGAAGATGACCGGGAAAGCTCCGATTTGCTGAAATTGATGTTGCAGCGCGAGGATATCGAATTCCTGACCGCAAGTTCCGGCGAGCAAGCGTTGCACATGGCGCGTGAAAAGAACCCCGACTTGATCACGCTGGACATTCGTCTGCCGGACCTGGATGGATTCGAAGTATTGCAATTGCTCAAACGCGACGTCGAGACGGCGGACATCCCGGTGGTCATTGTCTCCGTGACGCAGGATCGGCAGCGGGGACTGCGTATGGGGGCGACGGAGTTCCTGGTCAAACCATTGGACGAACAGCGGTTGCGGGAGGTCATCTTGCCGCTGCTCGACCGTCAGGGAACTGTGGTGGTCGCCGGGCACGACCGCCGTGTGCTCGATCCGCTACGCGCGGCGTTACACCTACGTGGAATGAACGTGCGCACAGCCCGGCGCGGCGAAAGCGTACTCGACCTGGTGCGCGGAGCGCATCCGGCAGCCATTGTTGTGGATCGAGAGTTGCCCGATATGGACGGCTATCAGGTCGTGGAGCATCTCCGGCAGGACGCGAGCACGTCTGGCATCCCTGTGATGTTGTTGACTGAAGATGCGCTGCACAATGAGCACTTTGAGCATTTTGGGAATGGCAGCAATGGCGCTGGGCCGGTACGGTTTGTCATCAAGCCATTTTCTGTTGAGGAACTCGCGGATAATGTTGCTGAACTAGCTCGTAGTTTCGTCTTATCCCGAGAAACGGTGCACTGAAGGAGTCGTGAGCATGGTCAAAATCTTGGTCGCAGAAGACGAGCGTGACATTCGGGAGTTGATCGCCTTTACCTTGCGCTTTGCCGGGTTCGAGGTTGAATTGGCGAGCAATGGGGCAGAAGCGGTGGAAAAAGCGCCGGATGCCATTCCCGATCTGATTTTGATGGATGTGCGGATGCCACGGATGACCGGGTATCAGGCGTGTGAAGAGTTGAAGAAAAACGAGATCACGCGGGATATTCCCGTGGTCTTCCTTTCTGCAAAGGGACAGGAAAGCGAAATCCAGGAGGGTTTGGAAGTTGGGGCGATGGAATACATCCTCAAACCTTTTGCGCCGGATGAACTCACCGCGCAAGTCAATAGGATTTTGCAGGAAATCGGTAAGGCATAACGCATAACGTGGAGCTCAGTCTATGAGTGCGATTATCCTCGAAAGCAGCCTCGTCCATTACGAGGCTTTAGGACGTGGCAAGCCATTGCTATTTCTCCACGATTGGCTCGGCTCGTGGCGCTACTGGGTGCCCACGATGGTCGATATGTCCTCTTCTTTCCGAGCGTATGCTTTAGATTTCTGGGGATTTGGTGACTCTGATAAGGTGGTGACGCGGTACAGCATTCCTGGATACGTGGCGCAGCTCGAGCTTTTCATGGATCAGATGGGCATCAACAGCGTGCCCGTCATCGGCCACGGTTTGGGTGGGGTAGTGGGCGCGCATTTTGCCCAAGCGCATCCTGAGCGCGTCGAACAATTGCTGACAGTTTGTACGCCCCTGGCCGGCAGCGACATCGCCCGTTCTTTGAGTGGCTATACCGGCGGCGATAATCCGGCGAAGGTTATTCTGGGTCGCCGTTTGAAGACCTATGAGGAAGTCGATATTGAGGCGGGTAAAACCGATGCCAACGCCGTGATAAAGAGCGTGAAGTCGGCGCTGGATCACAATCTCCTGGATGTGTTGGAGAATCTGGATATCCCTGTGTTGCTGGTTTGTGGGCGGGAAGACCCCATCATCCAGGTGCCGGATGACGATGTGTTAGAAGACCTGGATTATAATGTGTATCCGTTTGTTTTCGAGACGGCACAGCACTACCCGATGTTGGAGGAAACCAGCAAATTCAACCGGTTGTTGCGGGATTTCCTGGTTCACAAGGATAACTGGGACGAGATCGAAGTGAAGGATGAGTGGAAACGCCGCATGCGGTAGTCTTCTGCATAGAAGGTAAATCGATGAAGAAAACGACTGTGAGCGCCGACCCCTGGGCTGTAGGATGGATGGTGCGATTTCTGGTTTTGCTCGCCCTCCTCGCGGCCTTTGGTGTGCCGACGGGGGTGATCCCGATTGTTGCGGTGGGATCGGATACCGCTGCGCCAGATCCAGAACATCCCGGTCCGGTCGTGATTCCGCTCGGCGCGCCTACATCAACTGCGACTGCGGTTCCTGCACCATCTCTCGTGCTCACGCCACATACGCCACGCATCGGCATCATCGCCGGGCACAGCGGCAGCGACAGCGGCGCGATCTGTCCTGATGGCTTGCAAGAAGTGGACGTGAACCGGGATATTGCGCGGCGTGTGGTCGCGCTGCTGGCGCAGCGAGGCTGGGTCGTCGATTTGCTGGACGAATTCGACGTGCGCCTCAATAGCTATCAGGCCGATGCGTTGCTTTCGATTCATGCGGATTCTTGTGGTTTCCCGGGCAAATCCGGCTTCAAGGTCGTAAGCGCGGAATCCACTTTTACACCCTCTGCGAATGTGCTGGTTGATTGTGTAGCACAGTATTATGCCGAGCGCACCGGATTGTCGTTCGACGCGAACACCATCACGTACGATATGACCCGTTACCATGCTTATTACGAGATCGATCGTGACACCCCGGCGGCCGTCATCGAAATCGGTTTCCTGCTAGACGACCGCGAGATTTTAACCCAGCATCCCGATGTGGTGGCTGCCGGGATCGTAGATGGTCTTGTGTGCTTCATCGAAGGTGAATCCCCCTGAAAGTTACTGGATTGCGTACTCGCCCCCATACTGGAACGCACCCTGCCTATTCTTAAATTTGCACTTTATGGTGATCGGAGTACAATTTATTTAGTTTGTATATATTTTCCCCAAAGCGCAAAGGAGGCGACGTAATGGCATATCAAAAGCTGATCATCGTTGGAAATCTGGGCCGTGATCCAGAGATGCGTTACATGCCGGATGGAACGCCGGTGACTACGCTGAGTGTTGCGACGAATCGGAAATGGAATACTCCCGACGGTTCGCAAGGTGAAGAGACCACGTGGTTCCGGGTGACGTGTTGGCGCAGGACCGCAGAGATCGCTGCGCAATACCTCACCAAAGGACGCCAGGTCATGATTGAAGGGCGTTTGTCGCCGGATCGGGCCACGGGTGGCCCAAAGATCTGGACGCGCCAGGATGGCACGCCTGGGGCCAGCTACGAGGTGACGGCGGAGCGGTTGGTTCTGCTTAGCGGCCGTGGCGATACAGCGGGCGCTCCTGACGCGGCGGAAGGCTCTGAAGACTATGAGGTAGAAAGCGACATTCCCTTCTAGAAGACGGGGCTATATGGCGTAATCATGCAGAGGGGTATATTACCCCTCTGCAGTGCTGTTATGTCAGGGTCTTTCATTCTCGTGGTGTCATGCACTTCAAGTTCCCGCTGGCTCAAAATGTCGGCCTAAAGGCCGAGGATATGTGGGGATTTTTGTGGCGGGGCTCTGTACCGCCACAAAAATCCCCTTAAAAAGCCGCTTTAGTGGCAAGATAACACACAAAAGCCTCTTGGCTCATGAGAATGATAAAGTCCTGGCAATAGTCCTGAGGCATGGACTCGTGGCATGGTATAATGGAGGTACTTATGTCAGCAAAACCTAAATCACTTAATGTAGAATTGCCCACCGGGCTGGAGCCCATCTATGCGAACTTCGCGCTGATTTCCCATTCCCCTTCCGAAATCATCATGGACCTGGCTCAAATGTTGCCCAACCAACCACAGGTGCGGGTGAAGGCGCGCGTGGTGGTCACGCCTTTGAACGCAAAGCTGTTGTTGGGGGCATTGCAGGATAACCTCGCGAAATACGAGGCGAACTATGGCGAGATCGTGGTTCCCGGTCACGGTAATGACCTGGCCCGTGAGTTCTTCAGTGGCGTGCGCCCGCCGGATGGTGGGGAGGGATAGCATGGTAGATGAATTACAAGTATGGCTCGATCAGTTGGCCGAGGCTGCGCAGGCCGACCTGGAAGCGCGCAACCAGGCCCGTGATGAGGCGCTCAGCAAGAGCCGCGAACTGATTCGCCTGTGTTCCAGCGCCATCCGCGCAGGTCACCGCAACGTTTGGGACGAGGCCGGCGAATTGTTGACCCAGGCCGAGGCCGTGGGGCGCGAGATGCAGGCTCTCCTGGCGACCTTCCCCGACCTGTTCTACGCCGGTTACACGCAGGATGCGTTGAAGGAGTTGGTCGAAGCGCGGATCACGTTGGCGTTGATCTCGGATGGCGCGCTGCCGCCGCTCGATGCGCTGAACGTGCCTTACAATACCTATCTCAACGGCGTGTGCGAGGCGGCCAGCGAGTTGCGCCGGCGTTGCCTGGACGTGATGCGCCAGGGCGCGATGGACGAGGCCGAGCGGCTGTTGG
>JBNGDO010000003.1:0-69755 GCA_049975385.1 Anaerolineae bacterium
AAAACACCCTTTCCCCCGCGCCCTTGGGCGCAAAATACCGCACCTGGTGAATTTTCGGATAGATTCTAAGCCCTAGCGATAGGGTCTGACTTTCTCAACGTTAATACTGGTTAAAGAAAATTATAGCACGTATAAATGCAAAGGTCAAGGGAGTGTGCGATATTCAACATAAATATGCAGGCTTAGTGACAAAATTCCGCAAAGTACATTGAAGTTGAATCATTGCCTTATGGCCAACAAGCGTTAGAATATGCTTTACTTGATTGGATAGATGGAAAAGAGGTCTTTAGAAAAATGATGCGCTGTTTGCGGGGTGTGTTTGTTCTGTTGGTGTGCATCGGATTGTGCGCGGGATGTGAAAGGACGGAAACGCTGATCACGCAAACCACGCCGACGCCAAGTGTGTTGTCGCAGTGGGCAATCGCGGCGGAGGCAAGCTCGCAGTTTGGTTTTCCTGATTGGAGCGTGACCCGCGCAACCGGTGCGCCGGAGATCAATGCTTGTGAAGATGACTCGCGCGCATGGGCGTCCGCGCGGGGAAACGGCGTGGAATGGCTACGTTTGACGTACGCGCAGCCGGTATACGCGACGGAGGTGCGCGTTTATCAGACACTGGGGCGGGGGGCCATCTTCCGCGTCTCGCTTGTCGATGAGAGCGGTGCGGCGCAGCGGGTTTGGGAAGGCGAAGACACGGATAGAACTTGTCCCGGGGTGCTGACCGTCGCTATACCGCAGACGGTGGAGCGCATCGTCGGCGTGCACATCGACCTCGACGAGTCGCGCACCGGATTCTGGAACCAGATCGATGCGGTGGAATTGATCGGTGTGCGTTAGGGCTTGGGCGGGTTTTTCTCGGTTAGTCACCAAAGAGCCGTTTCTTCAGAGCCTCGGGGACGCGTCCCCCCTTTTCGAGCACGCGCAGCGCTTCCGCCGGAGAGGGTGGGGGATCGGTGGGCGGTTCTGAGGTGAGCCCGAATGACGGCGGTGGCGATGGTATCGTCTTCGTCTGCTCTATTGTGCTGATTGGCGCGGCGGGAAACTCTGTCAGCCACAATGCAGCCTCGGCGGCACTTGTAACGACACGGATGCCTTGGGGGGTATGCGTTCCAGGAGATGTCGTAAGCAGGAGTGCGTTTGCGAGCGCATTTGTGCCAACTTCCGTTTTGTCCAGGGTGGCAGTGCTGCTATACACGCGGCGCATAGCTGCACCCGCGGCGACTTGCTGCAAGATATCGTCCCACGCGGGATTGGGGCGTGCAGTGAGGGGCAGGGGGCTAAGAAGAAGCAGACGTCCATTTTGTAGGAGTGCCTGTTCTTGCTCGGGTAGTGTGAGATGTTCGAGGCCCTGCTTTGCAAAGAGTAGGACTTCACCTTCGCTGGTGATCATTTCTTCCAGCAGTAGGTTCGCTTGTGGACTTTCTCGAAACGTAGCGAGCAGCAGGTTTTCCCCTAACAAAATTCCCACTGTTTCTTGTATGAGTTCCTGGATTTCGGCGTCGAGCGGGCCGGGCGCCAGGTAGACGATCGGGCGCATCAATAAGCTTAATTCGCCCGCGTAGAACAGCAGCGCCGGACGCAGTTTGGCGGGGAGTTCCTGTAACCCCATCGGGTAGAGGGGTTCGTTCCATCGCAACGCGGCAACGTCCGGTAGCTCGTGCGGGGGATGGAGTCTGCTGGCTTCTTCGGCTGTCAGTCCCAAGGCTTTGGCCTGGGCAGGCAAGGCTTCCAGAGCGGCATGCAGCGTCAGCCCTCGTTGATCCCACATTGCAAGCAGCGTTTTGGCGCGCTGCGGCGTAAGTCCGGCATTGAACAAAAACCACATCCAGAGCTGAGTTTCATTAGCCATTAGGGTCTCCGGGTTCCTTTTCGAGAATGATTGTTACCGGACCATCGTTGACCAAGCTGACATGCATGTGCGCGCGGAAGACACCGGTTGCGACGGGGATGTCTGTCGCGCGCAAGGCACCCACAAAGACGTCGACGAGCGCCTCGGCGACGTCTGGCGGCGCGGCTTTGACGAAGGAGGGGCGGAAACCACGGCGAACGTCACCATAGAGCGTGAACTGCGAGACCACCAGCGCGCTGCCGCCGGTGGTTTGCACGGAGAGATTCATCTTACCCTCGGCATCGCTGAAGATGCGTAGATTGGCGGTTTTGTGCGCCAGCCAGCGTGCCTCCTTCTCGGTGTCGCCCTCACCGGCAGCCAGCAGCACCAGCAATCCCGGCCCGATTTCTCCGACAATGGCATCATCTACGGTAACGGAAGCGTGTGTGACACGTTGAACGACTGCGCGCATATAGGGCCTTTATAGTAACGATCCTTCAATGCTGATCTCTTTAGTTTAGGCGTATTGTTCCACTAATTCCGGTGATTCTATGGGTTGTAATTCAGCTAACAACGTCTCGGGGGCAATATCTTGCGCATTTGGCCAGGTGACTGCGCCAAAGACGATGTTGACTTGATTGAAGTAGTGCACGTCTCTCAGTTCACGCAAAACACCTCGATCCAGGTAGGGTTTGACATCAAATATCCCTTGTTGCCCATTTTCGAGTTCCACATAAATACGGTATTCGGGGAGTGGTTTTACCAATTTTACGTCCCAGTACATATATTCACCTCATAACGGTGCGATTTTGTAGGGAAGTTCACCCTGTATAGTCAGTTCCCAGTTTGCCAGCAATTCGTCTTGATGAAGCTCGATCCATGCCTGCACCAGGCGTAATTGCTTGCGTGGTAACTGCCCAGCTAATATCTCGCCATCTATGATTCCAATAGAAGCCTCAAATTCAGCATATTTGGCATGAATGTGGGGCGAATGATGGTGCTGGTTGTCAATGAGGTATAAACGGATGATGATCCCGTAAAACATGGATATGACAGGCACATTCAACCTCCGGAAGTACGACTTTGCCGTATAAGAATTATATCCACTCTTGTTGCTTAAGTCAATTTAGGTTTTTCCCATAGCTACGGCAAACGCGATCGCGATGCCCCCATCGTGACTGAGGCTGACCGCCCACTCGGTTAGCGCTTGCGCCTCGGCGAGCGCGCGGGCGCGTCCGTGGAGGATGACGTAGGGTTTGCCGCCGGCCTCGTTCAGCGTTTCGACCTCATGCCAGCCGATGCCCGCCGGAGAGAGGATGCGCACCCCAACGCCCAGCGCTTTGGCGACGGCCTCTTTCGCTGCAAAGCGGGCTGCGAGTTCCGCCGGACGCCCGCGGCTGTAGCGGACCTCCTCCGGCGTGTAGACGCGCGCGAGGAACTTCTCGCCGAAGTGCTGTAGCAGCTGCTCGATGCGCGAGATATCCACGAGATCCACACCGGTGGCGAGCATATCACTCCGCGGGATCGACAATGGCGAGTGCGTAGTGCTCGGGATCGAGCCAGCGTTGGGCTACAGCCTGCACCTGCGCCGGGGTGACGGCCATAATCATATCGGTATAGCGTTGGAGGTAATCCAGTCCCAGGTTGTGACGCTCGATGTTGAGCAGCGCGTGGGCGACGCCCACGTTGGTCTCCAGATGCAACGGCAGGCTACCGGTGAGGTAGGATTGTGTATCGTGCAGTTCCTCTTTGGGGACGCGCGTATCGCGGATGCGGCGCAGTTCCCGTAGAATAAGGTTCATCGTCCTATCGACGTTCGCCGGGTTGACGCCCGCAACAATGCGCCAGGGGCCTGGACCTTTCCCACCTTCGAGGTTGCTGTAGACGTAGTAGGCCAGGCCGTTGGTTTCGCGGATGATCTTCCCCAGCCGCCCGTACATCCCGAAGACGCCGAACACGGTGTTGGCGACGAAGCATGGCACGAAGTTGGGGTCTGCGCGCGCCGGGCCGGGCCAGCCGAGGACGAGGTTGCTTTGCATCTTGTCTTCGATGGTGAGACGCTGTTCGCGGCGTTGGGTCAGTGCCGGCACGGGGGGGATCTCGGCGATGGGAGGACGGCTGCCTTGCCAATCGCCGAAAGCGGTGGCGACGGCTTGTGCTGCTTCTGTCGCCTTGAGCGCGCCGACAACAGTGATCACGGCATTCTGTGGAGCAAAGCAGGTTTCGTGAAATTGTGCTAAATCGTCGCGGGTGATGCGCTCTATGGTTTCGCGGTAGCCGGTTTGACTCCAGTGATAGGGATGATCGTCCGGGTAGGCTAGCGTGCGGAAGGTCAGTGCTGCCATGCGGCGTGGATCGCTCTCGCGTTCCTGGATGTCGGTGAGGATTTCGGCGCGGGCTTTCTCCACCTGGTCGTTTTCAAAAGCCGGATTGCGCAGGATGTCACTGAGGATATCCAGCAGCAGTGGCAGATATTCGACCAATCCCTTCGCACCAAAGCCGGTGGTCTGCACGCCAGCATTAATGCCGAAGCTGGCGGCGATGGATTCGATCTCTTCGTAGAGCTGCGCGAAACTGCGTTGACGCGTGCCACGTTCAAGTACATCGCAGGTGAAGCCGGCCAGCCCGATCTTGTCCAAAGACACATCCATCGCGCCTGCGTGCAGATAGCCGCTGACGACGATGGTGGGACTGCTGAAGTTCTCGCGGGCCAGCACGGTAATGCCGTTAGGTAAGACATGGCGCACAATATCGTCAGGGCCGGGCAAAGAAAGCACGGATTTCCGTTTGTACATCGTCTCTCCAAGATGACTATTTGATGACTCTATAGAGAACAAACCACGAATCTACACGAATTTTCACCAATAAAGACCAATTCGTGTAGATTTGTGAAGATTCGTGGTAAGACTTCATTTTCGCGCCAAATACCAGCCGGTGGTGCGGTTTTGCGGGCGCAGGTAGGTTTGTGCGACACGTTGCACGTCCTCCGTGGTGACGGCGGCGATGTTGTCCAGGTAGCGCGTAAACCACTCGTAATCGGCAAAGATTTCGCTGTAACCCAACCAGAATGCCTGGTGGGTGGTGCTTTCGCTGGCGTAAGCGAAGAGCGCGCGCGCCTGTTGCTGTGCCTTTTCCAATTCCGCCTGCGTCACTGGTGCCTCCTGCAGTCGCTCGATTTCGGACCATAGTGTGGCTTCGACCTCTTCGAGGGTGCGTCCCGGCCAGACGGTCGCCGTCAATTGGTAGAGGCCGGGATCGACGGCCGTCATCAGGTTACCGCTAACATCGATGGCGAACTCTGTTTCCACAAGTGCCTGATACAGGCGGCTGGTATGGTTGGTGACGCCACCGCCAACCAGGAATCCCGACGCGCCCGCAAGCACGGCGTTGAGCACCGTCAGCGCAAAGTAGGTTGGTTTGCCGGCCACATCTTCGTAGCGGGCAGCGGGAATGTGGAAAGCCAGGTTGAGGTAGTCGGTCTGTCCCGCGCCTTCGACGACGATGCGTCGTTCGCCGCGTTGGGGCGGTTCGACGGCAGTGACCGGCGGAATCTCGGGCCCGGCTTCGATCCCGCCGAAGTAGCGTTCGGTGATGCGCTCGATTTCTCCGGCGTTGAAGTCGCCAGCGATAGCGAGGATCGCGTTGTTGGGCGTATAATACGTGTGGTAGTAGTCGCGTAGCATCTCGCACGTCATCGTTTGCAGGTCGCAGAGATGGCCAAGGGTTTCGTGCCCGTAGGGATGCACGCGGTAGGCTGCCGCCGAAACTTCCTCGCCGAGCAGGAACAGCGGCGAGTTCTCATTGCCCTGACGCTCGCTGATGATGACGCTGCGCTCGGACTCGACCTCTTCCGGATCGAAAGCGACGTTGTGCATCCGGTCGGATTCGATGTCGAGTGCCACGGATATTTTGTGGGCGGGGAGGGTTTCGTAGTACGTGGTGAAGTCGTACCACGTCATCCCATTGAACACACCACCTTCGCGGGCGATGGCCTCATCGGCGGCGCCTTCCGGCCAACGTTCCGAGCCTTTGAACAGCATATGCTCGACCCAGTGCGAAATGCCCGTCATGCCCTGGCGCTCGTTGCGCACGCCGGCGCGGTACCAGGCCCACACGCTGACGACCGGCGCCGCGTGGCTCTCGCGGATGAGGACGTGCAGGCCATTATCGAGTTTCGTGCGTAATAACGTCATTCAAAAAGCTCCCTTTCAAAATGGCAGATGGCAGATGGCAAATGGCAAATGAGTGAATTTGAGCACATTCTTTTACCCTTTCCCACTATCTTTTCCCGTCTACCGTCTACCGTCTCTGTCTACCGTCTACTCGATTATCTCTTCGATGCCTACGCCGTTGTAGCCACGCCCGATCGCCATATACAAGAACCCCATTTCGCGCACGAGGTGCGGGTCGTAGATGTTGCGCCCGTCGATCAGGATAGGCTGGTTCATCGTGTCCCGGATGCGCGCCAGGTCCAGGTTTTTGAATTCGTTCCATTCCGTCACCAGAATGAGCGCGTCGGCGCCTTCCGCCAGGGCATAAGGGTTCTCCGCCATCTCGACTTCGGGCAGCATCCGCCGCGCATTATCCATCGAGACCGGGTCGTATGCCCGGACTTTGGCGCGTTCGCGGAGCAAATCCCAGGCGATGTCCACGGAGGGCGCTTCGCGCATATCGTCCGTATTGGGCTTGAAGGCCAGTCCCAGCAGACCGATGGTCTTACCTTCGAGCGTGCCGCCGAGCAGCTTTTTGACCTTGCGAATGGGCGCTTTGCGCTGGTCGGTGTTGATGTCCATAACGGCGTGGATCAGTTGAGGGTGTCGTCCGGCGACTTCGGCCATATACGCCAGCGCCTTGACATCCTTGGGGAAACACGAGCCGCCCCAGCCGATCCCGGCATCCAGAAACGCCCTGCCGATGCGTCTATCCATTCCCATGCCGGAGGCGACCTCCTTCACATCCGCGCCGAGCGCCTCGCAGATGTTGGCAATTTCGTTGATGAAGGAGATTTTGGCTGCCAGAAAAGCGTTGGAAGCGTACTTTATCATTTCCGCCGTGCGCAAGTCGGTGATCATGATCGTGGTGCGCAGTGGCAGGTGCAGTTGCGCGACCTTTTCGGCGGCCTCGCGGTCGGTCGAACCGAGGATCACGCGGTCGGGATTCATAAAGTCGGTGATGGCCGAGCCTTCGCGCAGAAACTCGGGGCATGAGACGACGGCGAATTCCGGCGCGTCGGGCCGCCGGTTGCGGACAATATCTGCCACCCAGTCGCCGGTGCCCACCGGCACGGTGGACTTGTTGATGATGATAAGGGGGTGCTCCATCACGTCGGCAATGGATTCCGCCGCCATTCGCACGTAACGTAGATCGGCCTGCCCATCGACGTCCGACGGTGTGCCCACGGCGATGAAGGCATATTCGCTGTCCTTGAGAGCCTCGGCGTAGGATGTGGTGAAGATGAGTCGCCCGGCTTTCACGTTGCGCTCGACGACTTCCTCCAGTCCTGGCTCGTAGATGGGCATAATGCCCTTGTTGAGGTTCTCGATACGTTTCTCGTTGATGTCCAGACAGATGACCCGGTTGCCCAGGTCGGCAAAGCTGGCCCCACTCACTAACCCGACGTAACCTACTCCAATCACGGCGATATTCTTCATTATGATTCATCTCCTTGCGGTATGACTTAGTGAAGCGTTTGGAAGTTGAAGAATGATACCACAATTATGATGTTTTCCAAGCATTGGAGTATACTGATTGTGGATTTGGGGATTGGAGATTGGGAGATTGGAGATTTGGGAATGGTAAATTCGGAAATTTGCACATTGACCAATGCGCTTGTGGCGAAGTTGGTTGCTTACCGGCGCGACTTTCACCGCTATGCCGAGACTGGCTGGCTGGAGTTTCGGACGGCGTCGCTCGTTGCCCGGCGTCTGGCGGACCTGGGATTCGACGTCTGCGTGGGACGCGAGGTGATACGGGGCGAAGCGCGGATGGGATTGCCTGATCAGGTGACGTTGGATGCCGCCTGGGAGCGTGCGGTGGCCCAGGGCGGTGATCCGGCGTATCTTGATTTGTTGAAGGGTGGCTTTACCGGCGTCGTGGGCGTGCTCAGGAACGGCGATGGCCCGACGGTGGGATTGCGTTTCGATATGGATGCCCTGGATATTCAAGAAAGCGCCGCCGAGACCCATCGTCCGGCGCACGAGGGCTTTGCTTCTGTGAATGGTGGCATGGCCCACGCCTGCGGTCACGATGGGCACACGGCGCTCGGATTGGGCGTGGCCGAGGTGCTGATGGCGCTGCGGGATGTATTCTGCGGCACGGTCAAACTGATCTTCCAACCGGCAGAGGAGGGCGTGCGCGGCGCGAAGTCGATGGTGGAGGCCGGCGTGCTGGATGACGTCGATGTCCTGTTGGGCCTGCATCTCTACGGCAGGTGGAACCTCGGCGAGATCGAGTGCGCCCGCAGCAATTTCCTGGCGACGAGCAAGTTCGACGCGGTCATCAGGGGCGAAGCGGGGCACGCGGGCGGCGATCCGCAGGCGGGCAAGAACGCGCTGCTGGCTGCCGCGACGGCAGTGATCAACCTGTACGCCATCCCGCGTCACCGGGAGGGCGCGACGCGCATCAACGTGGGAAAGCTGATTGCCGGAGAGGGGCGCAACGTCATCTGCCCGGAGGCGCGGCTCGTCATCGAGACCCGTGGCGTGGCGACGGAGCTGAACGACTATATGGTCGAGCGGGCCACGCGCGTACTGACGTCCGCTGCCGCGATGTACGATTGCACCGTAGACATCATCGCGATGGGCAGCGCGCCGTTAGCCGAGAGTGACAAGGCTTTGGGAGAGCAGGTGGAGTCCATCGCCTTGAGCATGGAGGGCTTTTCCCTGCACCCGCCCGAAAGCGGCGGGGGCAGCGAAGACTACACTTACATGATGCGTCGCGTGCAAGAGCGTGGCGGCCTGGCAACGCACATCGGCCTGGGCGCGGGCATTGGCGCGGGCGGTCACCACACGGCGACGTTCGACTTCGATGAGCGGGCTCTCGCCGATGCGGTCAAATTGCTTGTAGCAGTGACGGTGGATGTGTTGGGACAAAAACAGACCTGACAGGTCTTCCGAAACCTGTCAGGTCTAGCTTAGGCGTTATTTCGTCGCAAACGTATCGATCATCAATCGCACGTCGCCCAACGGGTACAGAATCGGGCACGTCGCGCCACGTTTGATGTATTCCTGCACCTTGGCACGGGCTTCTTCCGGCGTGCCGGTGGCGGTGATCTTCAGCACCAGCTCATCGGGGACGTAGATCATCGCTTTTTGGATTTGCTCCTTGGTGGCGGGCCACCCTAGGATGCCCTGAATCTTCTCCACCACGTCCTTCTTCACGCCGCTGGCCTTGGCGATGTGCGGCTGCTGCGCGAGGTACTGCGTGAGCAGCATCTTCGCGCCGCGGATGGCCTCCGCCTGATCCTCGTGGACCGAGCAGACGACGAGCTGTGGGCGGTCGAGGTCATCGACGGTGCGGCCGGCTTTGCGCGCGCCCTTGTCGAGCAGTTCCATCGCCTCGTCGTTGTACTCCGGCGGCACGCAGTAGTTGAGCACCGCGCCGTCGGCGATCTCACCCGTCATCTCCATCATCTGCGGGCCGGTCGCGCCGATCATAATCGGGACGTTGCGCGGCTCCCGCCGCCCGTGGACGACGTCCAGCTCGATGTTGTTCACGTAGTGGAACTCGCCGTGGTATGTTACCCGTTCCAGCGCCAGCAGCTTGCGCATCACCTCGACGGTTTCGCGCATGGCGGTGAGCGGCTTGCGCCGGTCGATGCCGACGTTCTTCGCCAGCGGGTCCCACCACGCGCCGATGCCGCAGATGATGCGGTCGGGCGCGAGGTCGTCCAGCGTGAGGAAGGTCGCCGCCAACAGGCCGATGTTGCGCGTCCAGTTGTTGATGACGCCGGAACCGATCTTGATGGTGCGGGTGGCGGCCGCGAAGGCCGCCATCGGCACAATGGCGTCGCGGACGAGGCGGCTCTCCGCCTGCCAGACGGCCTCGAAGCCGCGTTCCTCCGCGTACTGCGCGTAAGCCATCCCGTCGCGGATGGGGTGCGCGTCCTGTAAATACAGCCCTACTCGTGGAATATCGTTTTGTGGCATAATTACCTCCTGAATGTATGTGAGAATCAGCGAATAGAAGAATCAGCGAATCAATGAGCCAGTGGGCCATTCTCTCATTCTTTCATTCGCTGATTCTTTGATTCTCTTTATCTGAACAAGTCTTTCTCTGCTGCGCGCTGCATATCCGTGGCGTGACCGTCGCCGCGCGGGTAGTCGGCTCCACGGATGAGGACGACGGGCAGGCCCTCCGCCGCCTGCCCGGTGACGAGGCCCGCTGCCGCCGCCAGCTCGTCGGCGCGGGCGACGGTGGTGACGCGCAGCGCATAGCCGAACATATCCGGTTGCCCGCGCAGATCGGCGATGGGCAGCATCCCGGCGACGCCGAGTGCCACGTTGACCGTCCCCAGCCGCCAGGGCCGCCCGTGCGTATCCGTGATGATGACGGCGATGTCCGCACCGGTTGCAGCGACTAACCTCTCACGGATATGTCGCGCTGAGGCATCCGGATTAACCGGTAGCGTGAGCGCGATTTCGCCTCCGGGACCGAAGACGTTCGAGCGATCTACGCCGGCGTTGGCGCAAATCCAGCCATGGCGTGTCTCCATGATGAGCGTGCCTTCGCGCTGGCGCACGACGCCGCGTGATCCGCGCAGGATGACTTCGACCAGGCGCGGATCCTTGTCCGTCGCGGCGGCGAGTGTCTGCGCCTCCGGCGACGGCTCGACGTCGGCGAGGTTCACGGCGCAGCCCTCGGCCTTGGACACGATCTTCTGCGTGACGACCACCACGTCGCCATCGGCCAGTACCAGGCCCGCCCGGTCGAGCGCGTCGAGGATCAATTGTGCAACGTCATCCCCGGCTTGCACGTCGGGAATGCCCGGCAGGGCGTAGAGCGTGAGTTGCGGGTCGCGAGTTAAGAGTTGCGAGTTTTGCATCTTGTTTCTTGCATCCTGCCTCTTGCATCCTGCTTCATGGCAGTCCCGTGATACGGATACCCGACCCCGGCACTTTGTAGCGGATGTTGATGCCGATGAGGATCGAGGTCAGCCCCTCCACGACTTTGGCGTTGACCAGCGGCCCGGCATCGATGCCGCGTGTGCCGATGTCTTCGGCGAGTTGGATGGCAACCGCTTTAGCCGCCTTCTTGTCGCCGCAGACGAGGACATCGCAAGCGATGGGATGCTCCGGGTCTTCCAACGTGTGCGCGCCGACGTTCTGGAACGCGGCGACGACGTCCACGCCGGAGCCGAGGATGGCCTGGGCCTGCTCGGAGGCCGAGCCTTCGGGCGGAATGTAGACCCGGGCCACTTTGGGCGGCTTCAACGCGACATTGACGTTGATCAGCGTTTTGCCTTGCAGCGCACCGGTGAGGGTTTCGAGCAGGGCGTTTTGCGCGGCGTAGGGCACGGTCAGCACGGCGACGTCGCAGGTATACGCGGCGTCGACGTTCGCCATGCCACTGACCAGCGCGTCGCCGAGTTTGGCGTTGACCTCACCGGCAACGCGCTGTGCCTTTTCGGCCTTCCGCGAGCCGATGATGACGGTGTGCCCGGCTTTGGCCCAGCGCATGGCGAGGCCAGGCCCTTCGTTGCCCGTGCCACCGAGGATGGCAATGGTGTAGTATTGTGTCACGTTTAGTCCTCCATGATAGTCTGATAGTCGTTAGTCTGGCGTCAGCAAACCACGAATCTACACGAATTTTCACGAATGGCAATCAAGCTCACGGCATTAGTTACTGTTGCTCTCTCGCAGCACCAAGGGCAGGTAGATGAATCTGATTTCGCTGTTGAGCGGGATGTAGTCGCCTTTGTTCATTGCCATAGCGACGTTGCCGGCTTCATCGACGGCCTGTAAGACGTAGCGCGCATTGGCAGGAATGTCTTCCGCGATGCCTGTCCAGCTCTGCCCGGACGGATCGTTGGGGTCACGGTCCAGCGGAATGCTCCAGATGCGCTCCGCTGTGATGAAGGTGAAGAAGAATTGCTTGACGAAGCCTTCGGAGTCTTCGGCCGTTGCCTCCAGGGTGACGGTAGGCGTGCCCGTGATCCGCAACGCCTGGGCGGTGAGGATGCGCGGTGGCGTGAAGTCTTCATTCCACGGGCGTGTGTAGAGGATGTCGATGAGGGCATTGGAAACCAACCGCATTTCGCCGCTCCCCGTGTTGTAGAGCGCGAAAGTGCCGGCAACGCTATTTGGCCCTTCCTCGAAGGCGTTGACGGTGAACAGTCGTGGTGATGACCAGCCCAAGCCTTCATTCAACAACGGTTCGGTCTGCGCCGTATCGGTCACCGGGCGCGTGACGACCGGGTCCATCCTTTCAACCGGCGTCAGGTTCGCCGACCTGAGCAGCACGCCACGCGGTGTCCAGGCGATCCCATCGGGCAGCGGTGGGAGTTGGATGGAGGCCGATGGCAGCAAGGGACGTCCGGTCGTCCCGTGCGTCCAGAGGTCTTCGGCGCCGATGCTGTAGTAGTTGCCGGCGTTGCCGCTCCGTTCGTGCAGCTCGGGTGTGACGTAGACGTATTGCGCCAGGAGTTTGAGACTCAAAGGATTGGTCGCCACCTGCGTCGTGGTGATGGGGGGGACGTAATCGAGTGGGCTGAGCGTGTTCGGTACCTCGACGGTGTACATCGGCAGCCCGTAGAGCGCGGCTTCCAGGATGGATTTGGCATCGTATGGCGTCAGTCCGCCGTGTGGTAACCCTTGTAGATAGCGTAGTTTGGCATTGCGGAGCGCCATCCCGATGGGCACGCCGGTGTAACGGCCCAATTCCTGGGTCAGGTAAACCATCAGGCGTTCCGACCCGGCAATGCCGTCGTCGGTGCCGTAACCATAGCCGGTGTTGGCGATCCACGTACTACCTTTGGAGACAAGCGCCTGGGGAAAGTCCGGCGTGGTCTGTGCGTAGATGCCGGGGACGTTGTCGTCGGGGACGCTGTATCCCGCGTGGCAGCCCATCGACCAGGCAATGCTCCCGGCAATTGAGGGGTCTGCATCGATGATGTCAGTGTTGAAGAACAAATCCGCCGTTGTCGTGGCGCTGGCCGGCAGCGCGGCCCAGTGCTCGAAGTGGGCGTTGACGGCGACCAGGTCCGGGACGGTAGTGCGATTTGTCCATTCGGCGCGCAGATCATCGGCAGTCCATGTGTTGTTGATCAATGTGCTGGGGAAGGATGGGAAATGCATTGCGCCGAGCGCCCCGGCGATCACGGTGGAGGAGTCGGCGAGAAAGTCATAGCCGGTGACGAGGGCGCTATTGGAAGATAAGGTGCCGCCAGTTTCCAGGAACACATTGATCGCCAACTCGATGTTCTCCGGTGTCTCGACCAGTCGTCCGGTAGCCTGCAAGGGACGCCAGAAGTATTGCCCGCGGTACCCCAATTCCATGCCGGACAATGTGCCGTAGGCGTCGTCGGTGAGATAGAATCCCAGCCGGGTGGCCGCGCCCAGCGCTGATCCCGCGTAGCCGATCCTCCCAAATTCGCGCTCATTGGCGATGCGGGTGAAGTCCTTTTGCCGGTAGAAGGGAATTTGCTCATCGCTACCCGCGAGGACGACGTATTTGATCTCGGGTTCGTTCAACAAGGCCGGAGTCACGACCTCCTCACGGATGGCCTGTACCAATTGGTTGGCAACCTGGACGTTGCAATAGTTGGCGTTCCAATAAGCGTAGTGTTCATCCACGATCGGGTTGCTTTCGATCGGGTAGAGGATGCCGCGTACGTTGTCGGCGTCGGCGAGGAGGTGGAGCGCCTCGGTCACGAGTGTCGTTTGCGCCAGACCGTACGTTTGTGCCAGCCGGGTAGGATTGTAGAGGATCAGGGTGAGTGGGTGCGTTGTCGACGTGACACTGGTGCCGGTGTAAATCTCTGTGGACAGTAGCCCGACAGGATAGTTCGGCGTCCACGTGCAGCCAGGAAGCGACAATGGCGATGTTTCTACCGACAAATTGTACGGTTGGTCGGTGTAGGCCGCGCCATCGGTGGGCAGCACGATGGCGTAATAGGTTCCCGGATAAAATGCGATCACGCGCACTTGCTCGGCCTGTATCCCAGGATTGGAGGAGATGGAGGCCCAGCCGCCGATGGAGGCCCACCCACCAATGGAAGCCCACCCGCCGATGGAGGCCCATCCGCCAATCGAGGCCCACCCGCCGATGGACGCCCACCCGCCGATGGACGCCCACCCGCCAATCGACGCCCATCCACCGGTACTCTCGATATTGCCGTCTTCGTCGGTGATGACGGGATCATCCAACGCGCTCAACTCTTGCCCGGGCGGCAGCTCGGGCAGCAGGCTTGGGTCCGGCGCGACGATGAGTTCGTAGTCTGCCGGGAGGTTGTGCAGCGTCACGGTGAGCAGCGAGGGTTCAACAATCTCAAAGCTATACCAATCCTTGTCTCCACGCCAGCCAATGGCAGCCGTGATGTTGGCGGGGATGCTGAGCGGCGTTGCCGTATCGTAGGTGTTGTTATATTCGTAGGGGTCCAGCGGCGGTTTGGTGGGCGGCAGGACGCGTTCGCCGCCACCAACCATAATGGCCCCCGCCGTTTCTTGGAGTAGAATTTTCCCGGTGCCGTCAAAAGCCAGGCCGAATTCTTCCATCGTTGCTTGATCCCAATAAACACTGGTGTGGGGCGCAAGCGTCTGCTCGCGGGCGGCTTTTTGTACGCCGTCATTGTTGAAAATCATCAACATAAAGGTGACGTCATATTCGCTGGGATTATGGACCCAGTAATAGGTCGCGTGATCAGGGTAGCGGTGAATGGCGGGCAAGTAGACCGAGTCCATCGTCTGCCAGTCATAAATGCCTAAGGCGCTGTACCCGCTCAAGTCTTGGCCCGGTGCATCGTCGTAAAGGCGCTCTATCACCGCGCCTGAGAACGCGGGATAGCTTGTATCCATCGACTCAATGTCCATCGCCCCGGCCCAGGGGGCGTCTGGGATGGGTAAATTGGATTGCGTCATATAGCCGAAAGACAGCCCGGCGGTCTCGCTGATGACCAGGCCGTCTCCAACACGTTGGTAGGCGATGGACGACCCGCTACCGCTAGAGGCTGGGGCGGTTTGGCCGAGCCAGACCTGGCTGTAGAGTTGGTCAGTGCGATTGAGCACCCTGGGCACGACCAGGCGCTCGCCAGCATCAAACCCGCTGCTCCCTTCCCAGGCTTCAGCGATGGCGCCATTGGCATCCAGCGCCGCTATATAGCCTACGAGTATGGCTTCAGGATCCTCAGCGATAAACGTCCCGCTTTCTGTAGGCGCTAAATGTCCCTGAGCTATGGGATCGTAGATAAAGAGTTCAAAGGGCGCGAGGATGACGGTGTCTGTATAACGTGTTACACCGCCGGACCCAAAATTGATGCTGACGGTTTCGGTATAGGCGTTAGCGTTCTGCAAATAGATGCGCGGGGTTAAATCCGCTCGCGGGCTGCCGACCCACGGGAAGACGATCTGGCTCTCGTTGAGGAGAGGGGTGTAAGCCGCCAGGTATTCGGGGGACCCGTCACCGGGCGTCGCTTTGACTAAACATGAGAGGTACTGGTCGCTGCTAATCCAGCCCGTCCCTTCAGTGATGCCAGTGCCAAACAGTGCATCCGCAAGGTCTTCCGGCGTGATGATGGTGCTGCCGCGTGGCGGGATGGTGCGACGGATCTCGACTGGCGCACTTACCGCACCTTCCACACCCCACAGCGACAGGATGATGTTGCTTTCGCTGTACTCGCTAGTGTTCATGATGTGGATACTTGTCGGGACTTTATCAGGCTCGGTCGTGAAGTAGGGGACGGAGCATTCCGCGTAGAGTAGATAGTCGCTAGGTATAGAGAACGCTGTAAAGCCTACGGGGGTGCTGTTCGGGCTTTCCGGGGCTTCTTGGGCTTCCGGAGCTGTGGAGGGCGCGGTCAAGACGGGGGTAGGCGATGTCACCGAGAACATCAGAACGAGCATCAGAACCGCACCGATTGTGGTCAGGATGCACAGGTAAATCTTGGACTTCATTGCTGCCTCCTTTACAATAACCTTTTTTCAACGCTTAAAGCGGATCACAATCCGCTGTCCCCGCCGCGCCGGATTGTGATCCGGCGTAAGCATTTTCGTCATCATTGGTACGGAATGAATACCTACTGCCAGGCTTTTAGCAGGGTTTCGGCCTGGTTCAGATCCCACTGCGCACCGAGGGTCGTAAACGTGGCGATGGCGGTGTGGAGGTGTTCGATTGCTGTATCTGGTTGCGCGCACTGGTCATGCCACTTCGCTTGTGTCAGTATCGCCTGCGCCTCGCTGTAGCGATCCTGGTTGGCTTTTGCGATGCTTAGAGCCTGTTCGAGGGTGGTCTTTGCAGCGTCGCATTGCTCCAGGGCAAGATAGACTTCCGTCAGCAGCCTGTAGGTGCGGCAGGCTTCTTGCCGGTCTCCCTGCTCGTCAGCGGCTTTGAGGGAATCCTCGGCGTACTTGAGAGCCATCTCGCGCTGGTCGCGCAGCAGCGCTAACGCGCCACGATAGCGCAGGAGTTCGGGCAGCATCGTCGTCGATCCCAGCTCCGCGAAAAGCTGCTCCGCCCGGTCGAGCCGCTCTTGTGCTTCGACGAGCTTGCGCTCCATCAGCGCCAGCGCCGCCAGGTTGTTTTCCATCAATGCGATGCCGTACGTGATGCCGCGATCCTCCGCGATGGTCAACGCGCGGATGTAGGACATCCGCGCCTGGGAGATGCTGCCCTGATAACGGTACACCTCGCCGAGGTTGGCCGCGACTTTGGCTTCGCCTTCGATGTGGTGAACGCGCTGCGCGAGCCGGATCGCCTGCTCGCCGTGCGTGCTTGCGGCTTTCCATTCGCCCTGTGCGAGGTTGATGAGCAGTAGTTGATTGTGCGCGTCCATCTGCCCCACGAGATCGACCAGCGCCGTGTACATCTGTAAGCTTTGTTCGCCCAGGGCAAGCGCCTTCGTCGACTCACCCCGCAGCGAAGCCAGAAACGCCAGCAGATAGAGCGCGCGCGCGCGAATCTTGCGGGCCTCGGCGGCTTCCATCCCCTCAGAGAGGGCCACACTGCGCTCTCCCCAGGTTTGGGATTGCTCGTTCTGCCCGCTGCGATAGTGCAGCCCCGCGCCCATCAGGGTCAGCCGCGCGCCTTCGAGCCGCCCCTCGATGCCCGGCAGGTTCAATCCGCGTTCCACTGCGGCAAAGGCTTCGGTGTAATGGCCCTGCGTTTCGAGCACGGCAGCAGTGTGATATTCCAGGTGGGCCAGTATCTCGATGTCACTTTCACTCTTGGGGACGGCTGGCAGCAGTTGTCGTGCCTGCCCCAGGTGTGCCAACGCACGCTCGTATTGCCCCAGGATGGCGAGCGCCTCGCCCAGAAGGTGATGTGCTTCGACGTGGGCGTCGGGTAGTGCGAGTTGTCCTGCCCCGATCGCTTCGAGTACACGCTCAAACGCTTGAACTGCCTGATCGGTCAGGTAGTTGTCCAGGGCGCGCTGGCCTAACTCGAGATTGGCACTGACCGCCACCTCCCAGCTCTGCCCCTCGAAAGCGTGGAAGGCCAGCAGCGTGAGCCAGTTCGACGTGACGGCCTCGCGGTTGATGTTCAGGTAGTCCGCCAGCCGTTGGTGGATGAGACGGCGGATACGGAAGGGCAGCCCGCGATAGGCGACTTCCCGGATCAGCGGTTGGCGGAAGATCAGCGTTTCGCCTTGCTCATCGCCCGGCACGAGACCCAGGGGATGAAGTTGCGGTAAGCGCCGTTGCACGACGGGCTGTGGCTCTTCGCCGTAGCCGGCGACCAGCATCGGCACCGTCATCTGTTCGCCGACGACGGTGGCGGCGCGTAGAAGGTGGCGACTCGGCGGCTCCAGTTGGTCGATGCGGCTCTGCAATAGCCCGTACGCCGTCTCGGGCAACGGGGCTTCTTCTAGCGGTTGGGAGAGTGTCCAGGCGCCGTTCTCCCTTTTCAATATACCCGAGGCGATCAATGTGCGCACGGCCTCGATGGTAAATAGCGGGATACCTGAGCCGCTCCTGGCGACCCAGCGTTCGACCTCACGCGGCAGCTGCGGTGTGCGCGTCACGGCACGCGCCAGGGCCAGCGTGGCTGCGCGCGCCAGCGGTTCGAGCGCGACATCGAGGTGATGGTCGGACGTTTGCCAGCGTTTTTCGAGCGCTGGATCGTCGCGATGGGTGATGATTGTCAGCAATGGTGTGTCTGTCGGTTGAGTGATCAAGGCATCCAGCAACTCCAACGACGACGCCGGCATCCACTGCGCGTTTTCGAGGATGAGGACACAGGGCTTTTTCATGGCCGCGTGTTCCCACAGGTAGCGCACTACAGCCTGCCGCTGCTGTTCGCGCATCGCCGGGGGGAGTCCGGCAATCTCCGGTGAGGGTGGCATATCGATGTTGAGGAGCGGTGCCAGCAGCGCGGTCCACACGCCTAGCGCGTGTTTGTCCATCGCCGCCCGGAGAGCATCAGCCTGCGCAGATGCCGGGACATCGTGCAGGCCCAGCAGCGCGCGCAGCGGCGCTTCCCAGGCCGCGTAGGGCAGGTGTTCGCCATACGAGGGCGCTGCACCGCCGTAAACGTGGTAGCCCATCGCACGCGCTGTCGCGGTGATGGCGTGGACCAGGCGGCTTTTCCCGATACCGGCAGCGCCGTGCAGTGTAACGACCTGCGCCCGGCCGGTTTTGAGTGCATCGAGGGCTGCTTGAAGTTTCGCTAGTTCGGCTTCACGCCCTGTCAATGGCAGTTCTTCGGTTTCTGCCTCGCTCAGCATCGGACGCGCGCTCTGAGCGGCGAAGGGCGCAATGGGCGATTGCTTGCCCTTGAACTTGCGCGGTTCCTCCCACACGCCTTTGACGCGATTCGTGATGGCCGGGTGGTGCGCTGTGTCGGGGCCGAGCCACACGTCACCCGGACGGCATACGGACATCAGGCGATAGGCGAGGTTGACCGCGTCGCCCATCACAGTGTACTCGCGACGTTCTGCGGTGCCCACATCGCCGGCAAAAACGAAGCCGGTGTTGACGCCGATACGCAGGGGCACGTCGCTGAAGCGCTCCTGAAGCTCCAAGGCCGCCAGCACTGCCCTGAGCGGATCGTCCTCATGGGCTTTGGGTGCCCCGAAAAGCACCATCATATACGCCCCTTGCGGCGACGCGCCGATCTTGTTGACCACACCATCGTAATGGTGGACGACGTCGCGGGTGTGCATAAACGTGGCGTTGGGCGTCTGGACGTTCTCTAGCAGAGCTTCGGGATCGTCCCAATGCGGGGTCAGATCTGGAAGATCGGCCAGGGAGAGCATCAGAATCGTCACTTGGCGGATTTCGCTCCATTGTTGCACCTGGGTTGGATTGGAGGCCGTGGTCAGGTGGCTCAACAGATCGGAGGCCAGATACGGGGTGAGCGCGTCCATACGGGAGAGTAGCCAGTCGAGGTACTCGATCTCCTGGACTTGTGGGGTCACAGGCAGGGGGTCCACCGGCTTTGGCTGTGGGGGTTCCCTGACGCGGGTGATGAGGTAGAGGTCACCGGCGAGCGGTTCGTAGTCCAGGACGGTGCCGCATAGATGTTCGGTGCTCGCGTGGACGACTACGCCGCCGGCCGGCGCGGCGCTTTGCGCCCGGCCCATCGCCTCGAGCGGCGCGCCGGTAATCAGCCATTCCCGCCCATCGCGGTTGCCCAACCCCATCCCTACCATGCGCCCCGATCCCATACCGATAGAGATGCGTAGCGGGAAGCTGCCGAGTGAGGTGTGGACCTCGCCCATGTGCCGGATCATCGCCGTTTGGACTTCGATGGCGGCAGCGCAGGCGCGGTGCGCATGGCGCTCGCCGGTAAAGAGCAGCATCCCGGCATCCCCGCCGAATTTCTGGATGTCACCGCCGTAGGTGTGGGTGGTCGTGATCAGGATTTCGAGGAAGCGGTTGACCAGCCCGGTCAACTCGTCGGCGCCCTGTTCGGAGGCCACTTCTGCAAAGCGTTCAGAAAGCTGTGTGAAACCGTCGATGTCGGCGAACATCACCGTGCCTTCCAATGGCAGCGCCATCGGGCCTCTCACCGGCGCTTCGACCACGTGGCGTGCGACGATGCGCGGCAGGTGCGATGCCGTGGCTGTGAGAAGCTCTTCCATTCGCTGGATCAGTCCCGGTTCGTAGCGGAGGATGCGCTCGAGTATTGCTGCGGGTGGGGACTTTGCTTGTTCGCTAAGCCTGGACCATACTTCCATAGTTCGATTCTTTTCTTTGGGTTCTTCGGTGCTGACCGTGATGGTTATATTGTAGCGTATTTATGCGATTGTGAACAGTCGAGGACAGACTGCAAAAGTCTAGGCGTGTACTGTGTCTTGCAAAGTTATTATTCAGCGCAGATATTTGCTCGACCAAACGCCTCGTGAGACTTTTGTAGTCTTAATGCGCTGTGACCAGGTCCAGCCACGCGTTCGCCGTCCGCGCCCAGGTGAAGGTGGCGGCGCGTCTTAGTCCGGCCTGGCGTAGGCGCGCGCGCAGGGCCTCGTCATCGAGCACTTGCGCCAGCGCCGCCGTCCACGCGGGAACGTCCAGCGGGTCAACCAGCAGCCCGGCTTCACCGACAACCTCCGGCACGCTGGAGGCGGTGGAGGCGACGACGGGCGTGCCGCTCGCCATCGCTTCGAGGGGCGGAAAGCCGAAGCCTTCGTACACGCTCGGAAAGGCCAGCACCGCTGCCTGACGGTAGAGCGCGGGCAGGTCGGCGTCATCGAAGAAGCCCATCAGGTGTACGTAGGGCCGTTGCTCCGCCGCTGCCAGGATCGGTTCGGAAAGCCACGCGGGCCGGCCTACGATGACGAGGTCGAGGTTATGGTATTCGGCGAGGAGGTCGCAGGCCTCCATCAGACGGATGTAGTTCTTGCGCGGCTGGACGGTGCCGACGGAGAGGATGTAGGGCCGCGCACCGACGTCGTACTGTGTCTGCAAGCGCGCGCGCTCGCCGTCTGTGACGTGTGGGCTGAAGCGCGATGTGACGCCGCCGTACAGCGTAGTTACTTTGGTCGGTGGGACGTTGAGCAGATCGATCAGGTCACGCCGGGTAGCCTCGGAATCGGCCAGTATGTGATCGGCGCGAGCGACGCTGCGCGGTACAGCCTGGTTGAGATATGCGCCCAACCTCGGCGGGAATGTCTTGGGGTGACGCAGGAACGAGAGATCGTGGACGGTCAGCAGCGCGCGAGTGTTCCGGCGCAGTGGCGGCAGGACGAAATCCGGCGAGTAGAAAATATCCACACGGCCCGTGATCCACTCGGCGGGAAGCGGCAGGCGCAGCCGTTGCCACAAACGCGCCATCCACTCGTCGGTGAGGGGGAGATCGCGAAATGCCAAGCCTGCGGGACGCACCGCTGTTTCGCGCAATTGCTGCTGTGCGCGTGCCCACGATTCACCCAGGCCTGCCGCTGCTGTCAGCAGCACGAAATTGTGAGAACTGGTGGAAGCCAAGACGGCATTGACCAACTCGCGGGCGTATCTGCCGATACCCGCGCCCTGCCGCGCTGCTGCCGTGTAGTCGATGGCAATGCGCATGCTCACCCTGCCGTTTTAGACGTCGTTGTACGTCCAGAAGCGATTGATGAAGAAATTCCAAAACAAAACCACGCCCGTCGCGATGACCTTTGCCGCATTGTACCCGATTTTGTGCGCCATTTCTGCTGTGGCGACGAGGCCTAGGCTATCAACTAGATTTGTGAAGGGAACGTTGAGCGCGAGCAGGATGCCAGTGTTGATGGCCCAGCCCATAATGTTCACGATGAAGAACTGCACCAACTGCGAGGAAATGGGCTTGGAGCGGGAATCAGGATAGGTCCAGTAGCGGTTCCATGTGAAGTTGCTGAACACGGCGCACGTAAATGAGATCGTGTTGGAGAGCGCCAGGTTCCAGTGCAAGACGGCGTGGAGGAAATACAGAATACTAAAGTCCACCATCGCGCCGATGGTGCCGACTACGGAAAACTTGCCGAAGCGAAGCAGTTCTTTCTGGTGGCTTGTTGTCCAGAGCGTGAGTTTGTTTATCATGGTATCCTTTTATCGGCGCACAGGCCGGGCTATTTTCTAATTTGGCGATTATAACGGGCGGTGGACGGATGTCAACCGCTACCAGGATCTTGTCATTTTTGCTTCAACTCGTTATAAAGCAGATCATGATTCCAGACTTGCGCTTCTATGTAAGGTGCTAAGCTTTTTGGTAGATTGATTTCCCAATCTTCCTCTGGCATGCCCTTCTTCTCCACAATCGATAGGATTTCCGGAGAGTGTGAAGACTTTGCCATGGAGTTCAGCTTGATAATATTCTGCTGGCTTTTCCCGGCCAAACCACCGGGAAATCATGCTGTCTGGGTACGTAAAGCTGACATCGTATTCCGTAAACACGGAGAGCGGTATGCGGACTTCTCCATGTTTCTCTTGGTCTGGTGCTGCTTCAACTAACCATTTCGATGACCCAAGTACCATTGGGAGCGGAAACTGATCTTTTGGTTTTCCACCTTTGGCAATGAAAGCTTCTCTGACTCACCGCTCTGTGTCTTTTCTGTCTCTCAGATATTGAATTGGATTCTTGAACCTTTTACCATAGGGCGTATCGTCACAGAGTTTCTCCATGATTTCGATCGCTTCCTTATCTGATAATGCAGACAGGCTTTGAAATGGTCCGCTATCGATACTGTAATAGTGGGTCAAATAATCGATCATCGCTTTCTCTTTTGCAGGCTAACAGTGTCGTTGTAGAGGGGGGGGCGTAGAAATCAGGCTCAGGGCGTTAGATATAGTTGAACCTGCCCCCCATAAAAATCGCGCTGCCGGACTAATTTCATCTTCGATGCAAGCGTTTGCGGGATTAGTTCCATCGGATCCGTATACCAGTTATGGCTGTACACCAGCCAGACTCTGTCGCGCCCGTTCACCAATGAAATTAATCCGGGTATATCGCTCTCTGTCATCTTTGGTTCCAGGATACCGCTATCAAGCATATCTTCGGGAACTCCACGTTTCTCTACCTGGATAGCGTACAGGTCTTCGTAGGGTTCGAAATAGTAGTCGAACGGGATTTGGACCCAGGCGGCGTTGAAAAGAACCAAATCATCCCTTTCAGCGAAATTGGCGACATAACCGGCAGGCGTGCTCCAATCCTCTTTTCGCGAGAACCTGTAATAATCAGCGGCAGAAAACAGATTGATTGTGCTAAAAATCCCCAACGCCACGATAATGAGGAAGCGATATCTTAGTTGGACGATACCGCTTGCCAGTACCAGGAGCAACGGAATCGTTATCCAGATCAGGGTTCGATCGTAAAATATGGGCCGGCGGATGCTCACGATCAGCTCCCCCAGCAAGGGGACGGCGAACAGGGTGGCGAGAAATAGAAATTGCGACATTTTTTTCCGATAATGCAACAAGCCTAAGCAAAGCGCCAGTGCGTACAGGATCCAGATCGCCTGCATCTGGCTGGCTTGATCTGACGTAGGCGTGGAAGCATTTAAAAAGGATTTAAGCGCCTGGATAACGGTGTCCCAACCTGGTTTGGAAAGCCAGAACTCTCGATAGACACCGCTGGCTTGTTTGATAAAGGCAACGATCCACGGACTCCACAGGAGGAAGATGCCAATCTGAGCCTTCACCCAGTTCCCAAAAGAGGGAGCCTGGAAGACGGGTGGAGATTCCGATTTTTCTATCCTTTGGTAAAGTATCAGGCCAAGAACGAAGATATTGGTGGCTAAGGGGAAAAGGATGGCTGTATTATGGGTGAGCATAGTCGCAGCTGAGAAGACGATAAATGCGACCCAGGCCAGGTATGTCTCGATGCTCTGGATGGGCAACTGACGCACATGTGCGTAGCGCTGGCGGGATATCCAGGCTCTCCATCCGGTTTGATTGCGGGCTTCGACCTTATAGCTGAAATATCTTTCGGTGTCTGGTTCGACCGGCTTTTTCGTACGCCAGGCCTGTAGATATCGCCGAAATTGGCTGCCGATGGGCCTGACGGAGCGTGGATCCGTAAGCAGCCTGACCAGGGCATAAATCGCCGCAGCAGCATTGAACGTCAGGAGCGTATACATGCGCGTTTCCTGGGCAAAGCGGATGTTGAACGGCGAAAGAGCCAGGAGTGCAGCCGCCGCCAATCCCATTATCGCACTAGACATACGTTTGCCGATCAGATAAATAATCGGGATGGTGCCTGCACCAAATAGGACAGAAAGCAGACGAACATAGTAGGGCGTATCTCCTCTGAGTGCTATCCAGTAATGGAGCAGCAGATAGTAAAGGGGAGGATGTTGGTCGAGCTTGACAGTCCATTGCAGCATATCGACAACGTTGTGGTCGGCCAGCCACACGCTGAATGTTTCATCCAACCACATCCCATTCTTGTCGAGTAGCAAAACTCGCAACCCGGCACCAACCAATGTGATTAAGATTGCCAACCAGGGCGCCAACTCTTCAATATCGATTTCTTCGTTCATACTCTCCGGCCATCGTCTCGATCATTGTCTTCAAGAATCCTGCAATTCATGATAGAACAAAACCACAAAGCAGCAAGCCTATCGACAAGGTGGAATCACTTGATTGACCGGTAACTGAGCGTGTTGGCTTTTTTCTCGTTCAGTTACCAAGTGTAAGTGCGTTCCACCTGCTTTGTTGTTGTGCGTTGCGTGAATGGCTCTTCGTGGTATAATCCCGGCTGTTTGGAGAGGTGCCGGAGTGGCCGATCGGGGCGGTCTCGAAAACCGTTGTAGTCTTAGGGCTACCGTGGGTTCGAATCCCACCCTCTCCGCTACACAAGATAAACGGTCTGGTTATCACAACCAGACCGTTTTAGTTGCCCCTTATGTCTTGTGGGATGGGAATGGCTATGGTGCCGCGGTCATACGCAGCGGCAACCGTGTGACGATGCATAGCCCAGGTCTTTCTGGATCGTCGGTATACGGACTCTTGGCATGGACTGTCCCACCGTGAGCGGCAACGACGGATCTAACCAATGCCAGCCCTAACCCTACACCGCCGTAACGGCGCTTAGCGCTGCCATCCACCTGGTAAAAACGCTCGAAGATGCGTTCCAATTTGTCTTGCGGAACCCCGATGCCGTTGTCGCATATCGACAGTATCGCTTCGTGCCCTTGTTGTTCCACGCGGATCCTGATATGGCCGCCCGGTGCGGTGAACTTGAGCGCGTTACTGATGAGGTTATCCAGGAGACGGTGGAACTGTAGTCGGATGCCGTGAATGAACAACGGGGTGTCGGGTACTTCCGAGTATAATGTCAGCGCTCTCAGGCGCGCTTCATTCTGGAACTCGGTACTCACAGCGCTGACGAGATGGGTCAAATCAATCGATTCTACTGATGGCTTTTCCGTCTTGGTATTCTCCATTTGCCATTGCAAGGTGATGTTTTCCACAAGCTCACTTAGCATAGTGCTGCGCCTTGCAATGATGTCGATGGCCTCAGTCTGCAGTGCCTCAACCGGACCGAGTGATCCATCGCGCAGCATTTCGGCATATCCCATCACCAACGCGATCGGCGTGCGCAGTTCGTGCGAGATGTTCTGTAGCATCTCGTCTTTCATCCGATCCAGTTCTTCCTGACGCTTCAGTGCTTCCTCCAATACCTGAGCTTGATGTGCGGTCGCTTCGTAGAAACGGGCGTTCTGCAGGGCCAGGGCAATGGGCACGCGCAATGTTTTAAGCAATTGCTGATCTTCTGCTTTGTGGAGTGTGTTTTCTTTTCCGGCCAGCGAAAGAATGCCAATCAATTCGTCGCGTATTTTGAGTGGGATATCCAGCGTAAATCCATCGTCAACTTCGCGTTGGGAGGCCACCCAACGGACCAGGGTTTGTTCTGTGTTTTCAGCGCTAAGACCGTAAACCGTTCTGACGGGTTGCGTAATACCTTGTTCGGAAATAGCAGTGAGTGTGTGTTCGTCTTTGTCCCACAGATGAATGATCCCGCGTCGGATATTGAGCGCGCTTTTGATGTGAGCCAGCGCGCGTCTGGCCACCTCCTTCAATTCGAGCGTCTCCGCGAGTGTTTGCGAGAGGGTGTTCAGAATTGTTAAGTGTTGGCGCTCCGCTTCCAGGGATTCGATCAGGCGCAGATGCTCTATTGTTGCAGCGACATAATCCGCAAAGAGTTGTAGGTGTTCCGCATCCGCGGCAGTGAATTGACCGGAGCGACTGCCATCGGCGTTGAGGAAACCGATTACCTCATCACGGACGATGAGTGGTGTCCCTACGTAGGCACGAATGTTTTGGGTTCCTTCGACGGGGTTCCAGAGCGAAGAACTGCCGGTATCCACAATCAGAAGGGGACAGCGATTCGTTGCCATGTATTTGTAGGTTGATAGCGCTTCGGGAAGTACGCTGGTCTTTGTGACGGCGCTTGGGTCGATGTTCAAGTGCTGGTAACCTGTTGCAGCGGCCATCTCGAGGTGGTTGTCTTTCACGAGAAAGATGTTAGCGGCGTCGCCTGGCACGATGCTCGACGTTTTCTCAACCGCCAGTTGAATTGCCTCGCGTGGTGTGCGCGCGCGCGACAACGCCAGCCCTGCTTCTGAAAGCGCTTCTAGCTGCCGGCGGGATAACTCACGCATTGTAACATCCATAACGCTGGCGATCAGCGCCGGGCGCCGGGCATGCATCGCATAAGAGCCGTAGGCCTCTACGTCAAAGATGCCACCATCTTTGCGGATGCCCTTAAAGTTGAAGCGAACTGCTTGCATTTTTCCTTGGAGGCAGGCATTGACATTTTCCTCAACCTCTGCCCGGTTTTCTGGTGCGGTCAGATCGAGTGGGCTGAGTCTTTCAATAATCTCGGCTGGGCTTTCATATCCAAACATGTGCGTTGCTGCCGGGTTGACATACCGTACGAGATCGGCTTGGATAAGCACGATGCCGATAAGGGCATGTTCTGAAAGGCGGCGGAAACGCTCTTCGGATGTGCGCAAGGCTTCCTCGGCCTCTGCGCGCCGCGACTCGGCTTCCATGCTCTCCAGTGCGAAACTGGCATCGGCGGCGATTTCTTTCAGAAGCTGTATTTCAGAGGCGTCGAAGGCGTTGCGCTCGGTCGTGCTAACATTCAGGATCGCATCGATTGTTTCGTTAACGCGAATGGGCACAGCGGCGGTTGTCCATGCCGCCGATGCCATTTGCGAGCGCGATTCGCGCCCGTGCGATTCCGGCTTTTGCTCGATGACAGTTCTGCCTTCATTAAGGGCCCGTTTGGCGACGGTCAGGTTGTAGGGGGCTTGTGCGATGTGCGTGTCAAGTTGATCGTAGTGTGCTGAAGGACCAGCTGCGCTGACAGCCGGATACAAGTTACCACTACGTAGTTCTCCAATCCAGACGGCTTTGTAACCACACTCCTGGGCCAGGACGTTGCACACTTCTTGCAGTAGTTGTCGGCGATCTCGGCGAATGTACAGGATCGCCTGGTTGATACGTTTGGTTGCGCGCAGCGACTGGTTGAGGCGTTCGAGATGGTCTTTTCGCATGCACGCGTCTCTTACCGGCCCTGAACTAACTGTCGCGCGATGGCGTTGTGTCGCTCTACCGTAGTGGGGACATCGATGGTGAGCAAGCGCCCATCCTGGATCACGACGCGCCCGTTGATGACCGACAGATCGGTGTATTGCGGGTGGCAGAAGACGGTTGCTGCCAGGGAATCGTGGACCGCGCCGCCGGCGTACCCGAGTGTGTCCAGACGCAGTCCGATGAAGTCGGCGGCCTTGCCGGGTGCGAGCTGCCCGATGTCGTCTCGTCCCAGAACGTCGGCCCCACCACGTGTCCCGATCCAGAGCGCTTCTTCTGCGCTGAGGCCGGCAGGATTACCCCCCCTTTTCTTCCCCTCCACCAGGGGGGAGAGGGAGGAGGGGCAAACGCGTTGCAACAGCATGGCCAGGCGCGCCTCTGCCAGCAGGTGCGAGCTATCGTTGCTCGCTGATCCATCGACACCCAGGCCGACAGGGACGCCTGCATCCAGGTAGGCGCGTACGGGGGCGATGCCGGAGCCCAGCCGCATATTGCTCGCCGGGCAGTGCGCCACGCCGGTATGCGTGTGAGCCATTTCGTTAATCTCCTCCGCGTCGACGTGAACGCCATGAGCGAACCACACGTCGTCGCCAAGCCAATCCAGTGATTCGGCGTAGCCTACGGGCCGCTTGCCGGAGGTTGCCAGGCAGAATTCTTCTTCATCGAGTGTTTCTGCCAGGTGGGTGTGTAACTGCACACCGTAGGTACGCGCCAGACGCGCAGATTCGCGCATCAAGTCCTCGGTGACAGAGAACGGCGAGCAGGGCGCCACAGCGATCCGCAGCATCGCATAGGGTTGCGCGTCGTGGTAGGTTTCGATGACGCGTTGCGTGTCCTTGAGAATAAAGGCTTCATCTTCGACGACGCGATCCGGTGGCAGTCCGCCCTGGCTTTCGCCCAGGCTCATCGAGCCGCGGGTGGCGTGAAAGCGGATGCCGATTTCCTGCGCGGCGCGGATTTCGTCGTCCAGGCGCGCGTCGTTGGGGAAGATGTATAGGTGGTCAGACGTGGTGGTGCAGCCGGAAAGCATCAACTCCGCCAGCCCGGTCAGCGCGCTGGCGTAGATAGCTTCGCCGTTCAGTCCGGCCCAGATCGGGTACAGTGTGGTTAGCCATCCGAACAATCCCACATCCTGCGCGGCAGGGATGGCGCGCGTGAGCGTCTGGTAGAGGTGGTGGTGCGTGTTGACCAAGCCTGGGAGAATGACCATGCCCGATGCGTCGATGACGCGATCGGCGGTGTGGTGCGCGAGTTCGGCGGTCGTCCCCACGGCTTCAATGACACCGCGTCCCTCGGCATTGTTATGCACAAGTAAACCACCGTTGGTGATGCGGCGGCGCTCATCATCCATCGTGATCAGCAGTGTGGCGTTTTTAAGCAAAAGTGTGCTCATATGTCCCCCCGTGAGATTGCCCAGAGGCGTATTTTTATACCATAGTTTAACACAACGGCAACAGAGAGCAACTGTTTGATTGCCCCCTCAGACTGGGGTTGTTTTGTCTTTCAACCGTGTTACACTCGGTATTGTGTTGTAGAGTTGGAATGATAGGAAGTTTTTGGGGAGGCTGATGTGCTATGGTGGGATTGTCGAAATGGCTTAGAAGCGCTAGTAGCCTTGGAAGCATAGGCATCTTAGTGTTATTGTTGGGATTGTCGACCGGGCAAACGGTGGCGATTGATCCGCCGCCGGACGTGACTGATCAGGTGCAGACTTTGCTGGCGGAAGCCGACCTTCCCTGGGCTGTGCACGATGTCAGTTTTTCCGCTCAGACGCTCGCGGTCTGTCTCGACGTTCCATTGGAGACGCTATGCACGGACGACGGCTTGGGTGCCGAGACGGTGCAGGCTGCTGTGCAAAGGGCGCTCGTGCCCCTGGATTGGCGCGTGTTGCACGTGCAGGCGCGCGACCAGGAAACCGGCGCGTGCCGGGCACTCTCGAGTTTCCTGCACCGTGCTGTAACTCACGTGTCCGCGTCGACACGAATTCCCGCCGTCGACAGCGCTGCTACGCGTCCTGCGTTTTCGTTTTCGCGTAGCCTGGTAGGGAAGACGATCTACGTTAGTGCGGGCCACGGCTGGCAGTGGAGTTACGGGTCGGAAGCGTGGCGCCCGCAGCGCGGCGTCAACGAGGGGATCATCGAGGATCACAATAACGCTGAAGCCGTCGGGCAATACCTGATCCCCTACCTCGAGAGCGCCGGTGCGACGGTCATCCCGGTGCGCGAGCGAGATTGGAACACAGCACGTGTCATCGTGGACAATGACCAGGGCGCGCCTGGCTATGTCGAGACGGGGGTGTGGGTTACTTCGGTACTGACCGGTTACGCTGGCGGGACGTATCGTTTTGCCTCTACGGTAGCGGGCACGCCCACGGCGACGGCCTCCTGGCAGATCGCCGTCCCGCAGCAGGGGACTTACGCGCTTTACGCGTGGGTCTATCCCGGCTGGAACCGCGCCCCCGACGCGCGCTACACCGTATCCCATGCCGGTGGTACGAAGCACGTGTGGCTCGACCAGCGTATCCGGCAGCAGACGTGGCGTTATCTGGGCACGTTCCCCTTCTACGCGGGCACGGCGACGGTAACGCTGGACAACGCTTCGGCGGGTGGCAGCGGCGCCGTCGTCATCGCCGACGCGCTACGCCTGGGCGGTGGTAGTTTCGACAGCCTGGACGGTATCGTGACCGACGCAACGTTCCCGCCGCAGCGTCCCTGGTGGGAGACGGCGACCTTCTACTACAGCCAGTGGATGGGGTTGAATTACGATGATTGGGAAGGTTTCAACGATGTAACCGCGCGCCCGATGTTCGCGCGTTGGAATCACGCGGGGAGTGGGGAGGATGCGCTCTACATCTCGTGGCATACCAACGGCTACACTGGCACGACGCGGGGTACAGAGTCCTATATCCACAACGGGGACACCTATTCGCGCACGCTTGGCAGCCCGGAATTGCAAACTGCCGTCCATACAGAACTGCTCCACGACATTCGTGTAGGGTGGGATGCTGCGTGGGTGGATCGCGGGCAGCGCCAGGCGGACCTGGGCGAGTTACGGATGCTGTGGGATGACGATCCCGCGACGCGGATGCCCGGCGTTCTTCTGGAGATCGCCTTCCACGATAACCCGGAGGACGCGCAGGCGCTCAAGGACCCGCGTTTCAACCAGTTGGCGGCGCGGGCCGTCTATCAAGGGATTGTGCGCTATTTCGAGCAGCGGGACGCCGTGGATTTGATTACATTGCCGGAGCCGCCGACGCATCTGCGCGTGCAAAACCTCGGCGGCGGTGCGGTGCGTGTGGCGTGGCAGCCCTCACCCACGGATGGCGCGGGGCTGCGCGGCGAGGCCGCGACTGGCTACCGCATCTACACCAGCCCCGACGGGTTCGCCTGGGGGGCGCCGGTTGCGGTTGCCGGAACGGCGCACACGCTGACCGGGCTGGCGGTGGGGCAAACGCTCTACGTCCGCGTGACAGCGACCAACGACGGTGGCGAATCCTTGCCCACAGAGGTCCTGGGCGCGCGTGTGGGCGACCATCCGCTCGTGTTGATCGTCAATGGCTTCGACCGGCTCCACGCCGACGAAATCGTCATCCAGTACGATCCGGTGGAGGGGCCGAACGCGCGCCTGTGGGTCGACCAGATGAATAGCCAGGATTACGTGGTGCATCACGGCGAGGCCGTGCCTGCGATTTATGCCTGGGATAGTTCCAGCAACGAGGCGGTGCGCGACGGTCTGGTCTCATTGCAGGACACGCTACTCGTCGATTGGCTGCTTGGCGAGGAGGCAACACTGGAAGATGGCACGTTGGATGCTGCTGAACGCGCCGCGCTGTTGGCGTTCCTCAACAGTGGGCGCGCGCTGCTCATCAGCGGATCGTATCTGGCCTGGGATCTCGACGGCATGGGGCGAGCACCTACCTTTATGCACAACGTATTGCGTGCCGGGTATGTCGTCAGTGACGCTGAAACATCTACTTTCCAATCGGTAGTTGACGGCGCGTTTGACGGTTTGGGAGCATTCACGTTCGATGCGCCAGACGTCTACCTCGTCGATGCGCCGGACGCGCTCACACCGCTGAATGGCGCGACTGCGGCGTTAAGTTATGCCGGCGGGGTGGGGGGAACGGCGGCAATCCAGTATGTTGACGGTTGCCAGCGATTGCTTGTCCTCGGATTTCCACTCGAAGCTGTGCCGCAGCCGTCACGCGGCGCGTTGATGACGCACACGCTGGATTACCTCTCCGCCTGCCTGATGCCCGATACGACGATCGCGACACCTCAAGCAAGCGGCGCCTACAGTGTGACGCCCGCCTTTACCGGTTCAGCGTTTGCGTGGGGGTTGACGGGTGTGTCGGTGCAGGTACAGCGGGGTGACGCCGAAGACGCTTTCTGGACTGGCACAAGTTGGGGCGTGCCGACGTGGCTGACGGCGACGGGAACGTCGTCGTGGAGCTACCCGCTCCCCACGCTTACGGAAGAGGGCGACTATACTGTAACGGCGCGCGCCGAAAGTATACGCGAGGGTAGTGCGTGGCTCGACCCCACACCTGCTCAGGTAACCTTCACATACGATGTCACGCCGCCACTCACGCCGACGCTGATCACGCCTACGGGTGGTGTCTTTCTGCGGATGCCCTTACTCGTCTTCCAGTGGACTGCGCCTGAGGACGACGGTTCGGCGTTAGCCTACCGGCTGGAAATTGTCGCTCACGCAGGCGCTGCCGTGCGCGTCTACGATGTGCCCACAACGACGTACGCGGCGACGTTGCCTACCGGCGTTTACACCTGGCGCGTGCGGGCGATCGATGCAGCAGGCAATGCCGGCCCGTGGAGCGATGTTGCCCTCTTCGAGGTGGAGGTGGAGCAGATTTTTCTGCCATCGGTGATGCGTCAATACGAAAAGTAACCCCTCTCACAAGCTTGCGGCACACTGGCAAGCCCGTGAGAGGGGCGCGAGGAGGAACTATGCACACATAAGTGGGCATGAGTTAACAACCATTTTCTATAGGCCTGGCATAGCGATGGGTATGGTGAAGAAGAAGGTGCTGCCTTCGCCGGGTGCGCTCTCCAGCCAGATCCGACCACCGTGCATTTCCACCAGGTTCTTGGCGATGGTCATCCCTAATCCTGTTCCATTTTGTTCTTCAGCATTGGGATCGACAACGCGGAAAAATTTGGTGAAGAGGCGCAATTGATTTTCTGGGCTGATACCGATACCGGTATCGCTGATCGCACAGCGAATGAAGTCGGGCTCGTCGACAGAAAGCCAGGTTTTGACCGTGATCGTGCCTTCGTCTGGCGTGTACTGAATCGCGTTCCGCAGGAGAATGGTCAGAATTTGCTGCAGCCGGTCGTGATCGGCATAAGCCTGCGGTAGATCATCCCACGACTCACAGGTATAGCGCAAGTGTTTTCTCTCCACGTCCTTTTGCAATCCTTTCATAACCTCTTCAAGTGTCGCGTTGAAATCGACCGCGCGCAGACTGAGCCGCAACCGTCCCGCTTCCATCTCAGCGACGTCCGAGAGATCATTGACGATAGCGATAATGCGCTGGATGCTTTGCGCGATGGTTTCGACAAATTCCTGCTGTTGTGGCTCGAGCGCTCCGGCCATGCCGGTCTTCAGCATATCGCTGTATCCAAGGATGTACGTCATCGGCGTGCGGAGCTCGTGCGCCATCGTGGAAACGAACTCGGATTTGGTCATATTGGCCTGGCGCAAGGCCTCGTAGAGCCGTGCATTTTCGACGGCAGTGGCGATGTTGTCGGCGACGCGGGTCACCAATTCTAGTTTGCTTTTCTTGAACGAGCGTTCTTCGGTGACCAGGTAGAGCACACCGATCGGGCGTGTGTCGCGCAATAGCGGCAGGACCAGGTAGTGTTCCTCGATGATCGGTTCGCGTGTGGAAATGCAGCGCATGGCTAACAGGCTATTTGGCTTGACGTCGCTGTCTTTGGTGAGCCAGCGAACACCCGCTTCTGCGATCAGCCCAATCACGCCGGCCTCTGCACCAGACGCGGCGACAGCCCATGCCGCACTGCGCTCCATCACCCGGTTGAAGTGCAGGCTGGCGTTGAGGTCGCGCATCATCTCTTGTAGGATGGTCAGTTCGCGCATCTTCTCAGCGAGCGCCTGATCGATTTTCTGATGTTCTTGCGCATTGTAAATCGCCATCGCCGCGTTGTTGGCGAATGCGCTCAGGCTTGCCATATCTTCCTCGGTGAACACATCCGTGCGTGCTCGGTTGTCGAGGTAGATTGCACCAAGCGTTTCACCTTTGTAGATCAGGGGAACGCACAACGTCGCGCGCAGCCCATAGGCGATGATGCTTTCGCTCCCCTCGAACCGTGGGTCGATCTGCGCGTTTGTGCTGAGGATTGGACTTTTCTTTTTGATTGCTTGACGCACGATGCTGTGGCTGAATTGGATGTCGTCATCGGTGAAAAGCACGTACGAGGTGCTGTGCGTCATCTCCACCTGGGGGTCACCGTTTGCATCGAGAAGGAGTAGCATACCACGTTCCGCGGTGGTGATCTGGATGAAGGCATCCAGCACGGCTTGCAGGGTTTGTCGCCACTCCAGCGAGGCATTGATCGAGTGTGAAATATCGTAGAGCATGCTGAGGCGGGCGCTTTTTTCCAGCATCATATCCGTCTGAATTTGCCGGATCATCGTTTCCCAGGTTTGCATCTGCGCGCCAAGCGCCTCAAGCGAGACCCCGTTCTGGAGCGTGTGGCGCTGCTGGCGGATCTCGGTTTGTAGCTGGGCTAACACCTCTTTGGCCTGGGCTGTGCTGATATTCACACTCTCCATTAGGCACCTCCAGCGAGGGCGCTCGCCTCGGCAGCGTCTGCACTGGACCAATCCCAGAGCCAGCACGCCAACCCTCCCCAGGGTTGCAGCGGTTCGAACATTGCATGGGTATCGCGCCAGGCGCCACGGCGCTCTTTGTTGGATGAACGAAGATGCCGTTGCGTCGCCAACGTTGCCGGAATGTACTCGTAGCGCCCTAGGCTGAGCATGACGAGTCCCAGGGTTGCGGGTTCAAGGGTGAGGAGGTTCGCCAACTCAGCCGCAAGTGCATCTGCAGGGCATTCCCCTTGAGATAAAATCTCGATGTGCTTCGCTTTGCTGTTGAACTTCTCTGCGACCCGGATGAGTTTTCTGGCGATGTCTGGGGTAAATACTTCACGCAATACCTCATCTCCCCACAGGATTTGCTGTGGGGTGGGGAAGGCATGGCGTGTGGGATTGCTGGGCAGCGGATCGCCGAAGCGGTCGACAATCCACGCAATGCGTTGTCCTCGCTGCATCTTCTCTTCCTGTGTGAGGATAATCGCTTTAATCACATCCTCGAAGAACGTCGTGCCGCGCAAGATGTGTGCGCCATTGTGCAGCGTCGTTTCCAGGCCCGGCGTGCGACGCGCGATCTCCAGGAAGGGCTGCAAATTTTCGCCCAGCCTGAGCATGCGGCGGGTTTTCTGGCTGAGTTCCTCGGTGTCTTTTCCGCTCAGGCGCGCATCCGTTTGCAGGATGAGGCCGGCCAGTGTCTGAGAGAGGGTCAGAAAGACAGTGTGGCCCGATTGCAGGCGTTCGACACGGTTCAGGCGCTCTTTGGTGCGATTTACAGTGAATGGCGGCAGGAGCAGCCTAAATTGTTCCAGTTTCGATTTCTCGCAGTTGAGCGAGCGCCGGATGATTTGTGGTAGCGAAAAGCCATCAGGTACTGTCAGCGTCCAGTGCATGTTCCCCCAGCTCAGTCACTTTGAAATTCTCAGGGCTATACGGTGTGCCAATGCTTCTCTCACCATGCGAATGTGCGTGATGAGGCCCTGCTTCGCTATTTAGCATACCATAGATGAACGTGATAGGGGATTTCAAGCAGGTTACGGTTTAGTTAAAACATTTGGCCGGGGGGTAAACAAAACCGGGCGGGATTTATATCCTGCCCGGTGCGTATTCAGCGGCCAAATAAACACTTACTTCAGGCCCGCCAACTCCAGACCGCCATCCAGGACTGCGTCTACGATAGTGGGATCGGTTAACTCACAGTAGACGCGGATGATCGGCTCGGTGCCGGAGAAGCGGATGAGCAACCAGCCTTTGTCGCCCAAGATGTACTGGTAACCGTCGATGGTGACAATGTCAGTGACGGGCTGGCCAGCAATGGATGTGGGTTTGGCGCTATCCAGGCGCGCTTTCGCTGCCGGGCGTTTCTCGGCGGGGAAGCGTGTGTCGATTCGCTTGTAGTGGTAGCTCTTCCCCATCTTTTCGAAGAGATCTTCCAGCAGTTGCGATGGTTTCTTACCCGTTTGCACCATGAAATCGAGGAAGTAGAGGTTGCCCAGGATACCGTCGCGCTCCGGGACGTTACCCCTGAACGCGTAACCGCCGCTTTCCTCGCCGCCGATGAGTGCGTTTGTCTCCCGCACTTTGGGGGCGATGTATTTGAAGCCGACGCCAGTCTCGTATACCTCGACGCCATACATTTCACCCAGACGATTGAGCATCTTTGTCGTGGAGATCGTCTTGATGATGGGGCCGCGCAAGCCGCGAATTTCCAGCAAGTAGTAGGCCAGCAGGCCGTAAGCGCGCAGTTGGTCGATGTAGACGCCGTTCTCGTCACCGATGCCCATCCGGTCGGCATCGCCATCCATAATGAGCAAGACATCTGCCCCGACTTCGACCGTGCGCTTGAGTGCAACGTCGATGTTGGGCCGTATCGGCTCGGGGCGCTTCATCTCTGGGAAGAGAGGGTGGCGTTCGGCGTGTACCTCGATGATGGTATTGTTGCCGCCGCCGAGCAGCCGTGGGAACCATCCCGCGCCATTGCCCCACATTGGCTCTACGAGAATCTTCAGCCCGGCATTGCGCAGTTTGTCCAGATCGACGAGTTCGCCGAGATGTTTGATGTAGGCGATATCCGGATCCCAGCGTGTTACCAATTCTTGTGCCTCAGCTTCTGCGATGTCGGTGCGTTTTACGTCTTCGATGGAGGGAATCGCTGCTTCGATTTCCTTCAGCCCATCCGGTGCTATGGCGCCACCGAAAGGATCGCGCACTTTGAAGCCGTTGTCCCACGGTGGATTGTGGCTGGCGGTGATGTTGATCGCGCCGCCGGCCTGGCGCTCGACGACGCTGTAGCTGATGACCGGGGTGGGGGAGTTGTGGTCGATCAGCCATACGCGAATGCCGTTACCCGCCATCACTTCGGCGGCAGCAGCGGCAAAAAAATCGCTTAAGAAGCGCTGGTCATAGCCAATTACGACACCTTTCTCTGCTAGACCGTGACGCTTGAGGTAGGTTGCGAAGCCCTGGGTCACGCGGCGCACGTTGTCGAAGGTATAATCTTCGGCGATACGTGCACGCCAGCCGTCGGTGCCGAATTTGATGTCAGACATAGTGATTCCCCGCCTCCTTTTCTTTCTTCAACAACTCGAGATCGGCATCCACCATCATCTCGATGAGGCCTTTGAAGGTCACGTCTGGTTTCCATCCCAGCTTTTTCCTGGCCTTGCTCGGATCGGACACCAGCAGATCGACCTCGGCAGGCCGCATAAAGCGCGGGTCCTGCACGACGTAATCACGCCAGTTCAACCCTACGCGACCGAAAGCGACCTCACAGAGTTCCTGTACCGAGTGTGTCTCGCCTGTTCCGACGACGTAATCGTCGGGCTCGTCTTGCTGCAACATCAGCCACATCGCGCGGACGTAATCGCCCGCGTAGCCCCAATCGCGCTTGGAATCGAGATTGCCTAACGCGAGTTGGTCCGCCATCCCTAACTTGATTTTGGCGACCTGGTAGCTCACTTTTCGCGTGACGAATTCCAACCCCCGGCGCGGGCTTTCGTGATTGAAGAGGATGCCGGAACACGCGAAAAGGTCGTAGGACTCGCGATAATTGATGGTGATCCAGTGCCCGTACACTTTCGCTACGCCGTAAGGCGAGCGGGGATAGAAGGGCGTGCTCTCGCGCTGCGGGACTTCGCGCACTTTGCCGAACATCTCGCTGCTGCTGGCCTGGTAGAAGCGGATCGTGGGATCGACGGTGCGGATGGCTTCCATCACGCGGGTGACGCCCAACGCTGTGACGCCGCCGGTGAACACGGGCTGCTGCCACGACGCTGGCACGAACGACTGCGCTGCCAGGTTGTAGACTTCCTGCGGGCGGTGATCGCGCAGTGTGGCGATGAGCGACCCTTGATCCAGCAAATCGCCGGAGACCAGGGTAAGCCTGTCCTGGATGTGGTGGATACGCGAGAAGGTGACCGTGCTGGTGCGACGCACCAACCCGATCACGTCATAGCCTTTTTCCAGGAGAAATTCGGCCAGATACGATCCATCCTGACCGGTGATGCCGGTAATCAAAGCACGGCGTTTAGCCATAGAACAGAACCTCCTTAAGAATAGTCTGAGAGTCTTTAGTCAGGTAGTCTTCAGTCAGATAGCCGGATTGGCTTTTCAGAATGGTATATCGTCCCCGTAAAAGTCTTCATCGAAGTCGAAATCCTCATCGTCAAATTCATCACCGAAGAGGAACGTGTCCAGGTCGAGCTCGTCGGGATCGATGCCCTCGGCTTCCAGATCGCTCTGGATAATCGTGAGCATGGCCTCGCAGTAAGCGACCTGTTTCTGCAGCTTGGCCAGTTCCGTTTCTGTGGCGGATATGGCTTTGTCGATCCTGTTTCTCTGTTTCTGCCAATGCTTGCGTTCCTTTTCATCTTCTGTCGCGTCGTAGAGGCGTTGGGTGACATCAATTTCGTAGCGTTGATATTCGAGGTCGTACTCGAACTCCTTGATTTCGTATTGGATGTCCCGCAAGGTTAACATCCAGTGATGGAAAACACCGATTTTCACCGATACAGTCCTGCGTAATTCGCCGTTTTCTTCTTCCATTTCCTTACCCTCCCGTTGTGATTTGCCGCCATTCGTCCAGGACATCCTGGATCGTTTGCTCGAAGGGGATTTCCGGTTCCCAGCCGGTATCCAGTTTCAATTTCGCTGCACTGCCGTAGAAGACGGGGACATCGGCGGGGCGATAGCGCTCCGGGTCGATCTCCACGTGAATGGGAACGTTCGCCAGAGCGATCAATTGATCGACGAGAGACCGGATCGTGCGCGGGGTTCCTGACGCGATGTTGTAGACCTCGCCGGACGTCCCGTGCGTCAGGGCTAGATGATAGGCCCGCACTACATCGCGCACGTCGGTGAAGTCGCGGGCGGGTTCGAGGTTGCCTACACGCATCACCGGGGCCTGTTTTCCGGCCTCGATCGCGGCAACCTGGCTCGCGAAGGCCGCCAGCACGAAGCGCGCCGACTGTCCCGGCCCAACGTGGTTGAAGGGGCGCATGCGGATGACGGGCAGTCCGAAGCTGATGAAGTACTGGTAGCCCATCACGTCCTGCGCGACCTTGCTGACGCTGTAGGGGTTCTCCGGGCGCAGAGGGTGATCTTCGGTCAGCGGGAGTTCGGCGGCGCTGGCGCGCCCGTATTCCTCGCCCGATCCGATGACCAACGTACGCGGCGTAAGCTGGAGCGACTTACAGCCTTCCAGCAGGTTTAGTTGCCCGCGGATATTGTTATCCAGTGTCCCCCACGGATCTTTGTAGGATGTCGGCACGTGAGATTGCGCTGCCAGGTGGATGACGTAATCCGGCGGGGACTGTGCCAGCAGCGCGCGGGTTGCGTCAGCGTCGCGTAAGTCCAAAAAGTGCAAAGCCTCGCGTTGTGGGTCATTCGGCGATGGTGGTGTATCGGGATAGCTCGTGCCGGTGATGTCCCAATCGGTCTCCGTGAGGAAATAGCGCCGTAGATGCGTGCCCACGAATCCGGTTGCTCCGGTGATCAAAATACGCATAGTCTTTAGCCTGCTAGTCTTTCACCTGATCGTCTGAGTGGCAACAATGTCTGGCATTATACGGGATTGAAGTCGAAAGTCAAAAGCTACACCCCGCTGAACGCGCTGAACCCGCCATCCACCGGCACGACGACGCCCGTCACAAAGTTGGCCCCGTCGGAGAGCAGCCAGAGGGTGGTGCTGATGAGGTCTTCCGGCACACCGAAACGTCCCATCGGGGTGTGCTCGATGATGGTTTTGCCGCGCGCTGTGAGGTTACCGGTTGTTTCTTCGGTGAGCAGGAAGCGGTTCTGTTCGGTGAGGAAGAACCCGGGCGCGAGTGCATTCACGCGGATGTCCGGCGCGTATTCCTGGTTCATGTGGACCGCCAGCCATTGCGTGAAGTTGCTGATTGCGGCTTTGGCCCCGGAGTAGGCGGGGATGCGGGTGAGCGGGCGGAAGGCGTTCATCGACGAGATGTTGAGGATGACGCCGTGCTTCTGCTCCGCCATCAGCTTGCCGAAGACCTGGCTGGGCAGCAGCGTGCCGATGAAGTTGAGGTTGAACACCCACTGTACCGCGTCGGCAGGCAGGTCGAAGAAGGCGACGTCCGCGCTGGTAGAAGCCTGCTTCTTGTTGCCGCCCGCTCCGTTAATGAGAATGTCAGGTTTGCCGAACTTCTCGAGGACGGCCTGTGATGCTGCCTTAATGCTGGGTTTATCCAGCACGTCGCATTTCACTGCGATGGCTTCGCCGCCATCAGCTTGAATTTGATCTGCAATCTTTTCCGCTGCTTCGAGGAAAAGATCGAGCACGGCGACTTTGACGCCGACGCGTCCCAGCGCCAGGCTCATCGCCCCGCACAAAACGCCGCCCCCGCCGGTCACCACGGCGACTTTGCCTTCGAGTCCAAATAGTTGGTTCAAATACGCTTTGTCCATAACAATCTCCTTTTTATAGGTAGGCGGTAGACAGTAGACGGTAGACGGGGTTGTTTTCTCCTGTTACGGCCTGCTGTTTGCCGTCTCGTTTTTTTGATAGGTAGACGGTAGTCAGTAGACAGTAGACAGGTTACTCTTCCCCTGTCTACTGTCTACCGTCTACTGTCTACAATTTATACGCTCGCTTTGCCAACCGGTAGGCCAGGTCGAGGATCATCTCGTAGGCATCGTCCATATCGACGACGTGGCGGACGACGAGACCGGCGACCCAGTTGGCGCTGGCGCGCCGCCACACGTCGTGACGGGCCGGGATGGAGGGGAAGGCGCGCGTGTCGTCGTTGAAGCCGGCGGTGTTGTATAGTCCGGCAGTCTCCATCACCCGGTCGAAGTAACGGCGCATCCCGGCGAGGCTGTCGTGGAACCACCACGGCGGCCCCAATTTGAGCGCGGGATAGTGCCCGGCTAATGTCGCTAACTCGCGGGAGTAGGTGTCTTCGTCGAGCGTGAAGAGGATGAGCGTGAGCCGTGTGTCGTTGCCGTATTTGGCCAGCAGGGGGCGCAGATTTCGTGTGAACTCTGAGGCGATGGGGATGTCGCAGCCTTTGTCCAGGCCAAAGCGCTCGAAAATGGCCTGGTTATGATTGCGGAACGAGCCGACGTGCATCTGCATCACCATGCCATCCTCGATGCTCATGCGTGCCATTTCCATTAGCATATGCCCGGTGAAGCGCGTTGCGTCCTCGGCGGTGGCCGTGCCCTTGAGCGCCCGCTGGAAGATAGCGTCGGTCTCCTGTGGCGTGAGTTCGCCGGTGTAGGCCGTCAGCGCAGCGTGGTCGGTGGCGCGCGCCCCCATTTCGATGAAGAAGGCGCGCCGGGCTTCCAGCGCCCGGATGAGCGCGGGGTAGCTATCGACCTCGAACCCGGCGGCGGCGCTGAGCGCGTCCACGTTGGCGCGCCAGTTGGGCGCATCCAGGTTGACGACGGCGTCGGGACGGAAAGTCGGGCGCACGACACCGGGCCACCCGGAGTCGCGGATGGCCTTGTGGTGTTGCAGATCGTCGCTGGCGGCGTCGGTGGTGCAGAGGACTTCGATGTTGAAGCGCTCGAACATACGGCGCGGCGTGAAGTCCGGGGATGCCAGTTGTGCGGCGATGTGGTCGTAGATGGCCTGTGCGTTCGCACCACACAGCTTTTCCTCCACGCCAAACACCTCGATGAGTTCTTGTTGCAGCCATATCCCACTCGGCGTTCCGCGAAACAGGTGGAAGTTTTCGGCAAAGGTTTGCCAGATTTTGCGGTGATCCTGCTCTACCGGACCGCCATCGCTGCGCGGGACGCCCATTGCTTCCAGCGAGATGCCCTGCGAATACAACATGCGGAAGACGTAGTGATCGGGGATGATGAGCAAATCCGCCGGTGTGCCGAAACTGCCATCCTCGGACGCGAACAGACGCGGGGCAACGTGCCCGTGCGGGCAGACGAGGGGGAGGTCGGCGACTGTGGCATACAATTCACGCGCCACCGCCCGCTGCGCCGGGTCGGGATCGAAGAAACGGTCTGGGTGTAAAGTCCATTTTGTATCGGGCATACTCTTGGTCTCCTTGTGAATAAAGTATTCAGTGGCAAGTCTCATTCTGTTGACACAAACGGCGCGAGATGCCGCTGGAAGTGCCGGTCGAGCAGCGTTTCGTACACGGCGGCGTGTTCGTACAGCAAGGCCATCAACCGCTCGTGATAGGTATCCAGTACCGAGCCAAAGGTCACGTGCAAGACCTGACGCGCGTCGAACTGGTTGAGCAAGTCCGGCAGTTCTGCGTCGGTCAACGAACCGAGTGCGGGAACCTTCGACAATTGCGCGGAGACGTGATAAGTTGCGCGATCGGTCTCGTAATGCCTGTAAGAGAAGGCGAAGATTTCCCGGAAGAACGCCGGGGCGACATGCGCTACTGCCCGCAGCGCCTCCAGGTAGCTCGTTCCGGCGGTTTTAAGGTGTACCAGCCCGCCCGTCAATTGCGCGGCGATGCCGTAGATGGAGAACTTGTCCGAGCCAGAGTGCAGGCTGAGCTTGTACGGCCCTACGGTGCGTGCGACGGCGGCGTGGCGCGCGAATGCGGCGGTGAAGACGTCCAAATCACCGAGGTAGTCCACGCCTTTCTCGAAACGTCCCACGAAGCGCGGTGCCAGACTCACCCACTGCACGCCCAGCCGGCGCAGTTCCATGGCGACGAAGAGGTGTTCCTCCGGCGATGTGGGCGTTTCCGTCTCGTCCACGGAGACTTCGAGGTCGAAGGGGCGGCTGCCCATCCGCCCGGCGATGTGGCGATACATCATCGCGGTGTGGGCCAGGGCGCGTCCGTACTTGGCGGCGGCGCGCTCCAGTGTCTCCTGATCGAAGGTGAAGGTAAATTCCCCTGCCGTGAACGTTTGCCGGCAGTAGCGACTTTGCATAGCCTCCGGGCTGTCTTCCAGTTTGGCCCAAGGCAGCGCTTCAAACTTGGCGTGCACGATATCCGGTGCTGCATCATGCGCTTCGTTATCCACGTGCGCGCCGGGATCAATGGTGAAGAAAGTGTACCCCGTGTCGATAAATGTGTCGGCGTCCTCGGGCGTCTTCAGGTGATCGGCATCCGCGCCCCACGGCGCGCGCCAGCCCATCTGGAAGATTCCCCACATCGCGTCGTCCATGACTTGCTGCGGCGTGCGCCCGGTGCGGGCGTTTTCGCGCACGGACTGCTGTGCGAAGATCGGCGCGATGCCGGGATAGCGTTCGGCTGCCTTGATATGGCCTGGCGTAGCGATGCCAAGTCGGTCGCCGAAGCCTGCTGATGTGTGCAGGCCCAGCGGCGTGGGACTCAGCCACGGCAGTCTGTCGCGGAGCGCAGCGGCATTGGCAGGCGTCAATGGACACAGCAGCACATCCCCGTGCAGGTTGCCGGCAAAGCCCGTTGTGTCGCCCAGGACGACCAGGTATCGTATGCGGTTTGCTTGCCTACGCACCATGCCGTAGGCTACCCCTTCGTGTTTTACTTTCGACTGCGCAATGATCTCAAACTCAGCGGGTAAATCAGGTATCATTGTTAGGCCCCCTTCATGTGTTTGGTCATCACCGCGTCCAATGCGGGGTGGACGATGCAATTCTTGAAAGCGAACGATTGCAGGATGCGGTCAAGCTCGCTCTCTGACATTCCTTTGAAGAGTTTGGCGTAGGGGATCTGCAGCAGTGCCCCGATGTAGGTCGCCATCGTCGCCTGGGCGAGATAGCGTTCGATGCCGCTCACAGCGATGTCTTCGTCCCCCACGGTTTCGACGACTTCGTGCGCCAGGGTGTGGACGAGGTCTTTAGCGGGCGTGCTCGGCAGCCAGCCCATCCAGAAATCGCTGTTGAGCAGGCGTTTGGCTTCCAGGCTATGCTTGACGCGCTGGATGTACTCGGACTCCGGGTCGAGGTAGACCCAACCCATCACGCCGACATCTTTGTATGTCCAGGTTGTCCAGTGAGCGCCGTATTGTTCGAAGACGCTGATCTGGTCATCCAACGCGCGCATCCGGTCGGGAACTTCGGCGGCGGGACCGTTGTACGGGCTGCCGAATTCGCCCACCCACAGGGGGACGTTGTATTTTTGCATGAACTGCGCGCCTTCGTGCGCCAGGAAGTTGGTCTCTTGCCATGCTCGATTCCATTCGCCAGTAGGATAGGGACCGGGACCGAAGCCCGGCCGGGTGTAATTGTGGCTGCTGTACAGAAGATTGTCGGCGAAGGGCGCGTCGAGGTGGACGAAGCGGCTGGAGTAGTTGTCACCCTCCAGGATGATGATGTGGTCGGGGTCGATGGCCCGGATGGCGCTGACGATACGCCGGTAGAGCGCGTTGATCTGGTCCCACTTCGGCTCGTTCATGCCGTTCAGTCGCCCGCGCGGGTTACCACTGGCCGGCTCGTTCATCACGTTATATCCAGCGACGGCGGCATTGCCCTTCAAGCGTTCTGCCAGTGCCTCCCACAAGGCCACCCAGCGGTCCTGGAAGTGCGGATGCTGCCAGAAAAGCGCGTGGCGGGTCGCGTTGTCGGAGTGCCAGTCGGAGTTTTGGTTGCCCTGGACGGCGTGCAGGTCGAGGATTGCATAAAGCCCGTGTTTGGCGCACCAGCCGATGGCCTGTTCCAGCCGCGCGAAGCCATCTTCGAGATATGTAAACGGTTCGGCGTCACGCTCGAAATGGCGGTAGTTAAATGACAGTCGCACGACGGTTGCGCCTTGTGCTTTCATAAAGGCGATGTCATCTTCGGAGAGGAAGTAGTCGAGTAGGCGCTCGAAGATAAAGTGCGCCTTGTTTTCTCCGACTGCCTCCGCCATCGTAGCGCGGAGCGCGTGTTCTGCGCCGGGGTAGCCGTTGATGAAGTTCTCCATATTCATCCAGCCGCCAACGCACGTTCCGCGCAGGCGTACTTCCTGGCCTTGTGCGTTGACCACTTTGCCGTTACGGACTTGCAATAAATCCATTATGCTAACCTCCTCAGGTGATTTTTGTGTTTTAGTAAGGGGGAAAAGTGAGGATTTTGGAGCGGGCACAACCCGCTCCAAAATCCTACCCCTTTGATTCTTGTCTGTTTTATGGTTCTCCTACCATAGCTCGCAGGATTTCTTCCAGTGCGGCCTGTTCTTGCCCGTAGCACGTCCAATCGCCGGCTTCGAGGCAGGCTTGTGCGGCTTGATAGCGTTCCCAGGCCTGGGCGGCGAGCGTTTCCAGGTCGCCTTCTGTTGCGACTGGCGTTGTGACGTCGCCGCCGTTGAGGACTTGCAATAGGGCCTGATCTAGCGTCTCCGCCATAACGACGCGGTCATCGTAGGCAACGATGATGCGTATCAGCTCTGGCAATTGGCCTGATTCGGCTTCAAGATAGAGTGGCTCGACGTAGAGAAAGGTATCTTCGATCGGGATGACGAGCAAGTTGCCGCGTAACACCCGCGAGCCACGTTGGTTCCACAATGAGAGTTGCTGCGAGATAAGCGGATCCTGATCGGCGCGCGCCTCAACCTGCAATGGTCCGTATACCAGTTTGTCTTTGGAAAGCTTGACGATGCTCAGTTCCCCGTAATCGTCGCCGTCGCAATCGGCGAAGAGCCAGGCGATCATGTTCTGGCGCTGTTTGGGCGTATACGGGCGAATGAGCATAAATTCCACCTGCTCGGATCCAGGGGCGCGCATGATGACGTAGTAGGGTTCCATGGCTTGCTGGGCGGTCTCCACTAGTTCCTGCGGGATGTCCCACAGGTCCTCGCGGTTGTAAAAAACCTGTGGATCGCGCATGTGGTAGGTCGCGTACATATTCGACTGGTAGATGAATAATGTTTCGGGATAGCGCCAGTGATCGCGCAGCACTTGCGGCATCATTTCCACCGGCTTGAAAAGGTTGGGGAAGATGCGGGCATACGTGGCGGCGATGGGATCGTCAGGATCGATCAGGTAGAAGTTGATCTCGCCCGTGTAAGCGTCGATGGAGACCTTGACGCTGTTGCGAATGTAGTTGACGCCGCCCAGCGGCTCGGAGTAGGGGAAGTGGTCGGTCCAGGTGTAGGCATCTAGTAACCAGACAATGCTCGTAACTCCATCAGCGGTCTCGGCGATGACGGGGTAGGGGTCGTCATCGAACCACAGCATCGGCGCGATGGTTTGCGCGCGGTCGTGGAGGGTGCGGTGGAAGAGGGCGCGGCTGTCTTTGTCGAGCGCCGGTGAGAGGAGAAGCTGCGTGCTGCCAAAGCGCGTCGCCAACAGCATCCGTCGCAGGAGATTGCCCAATGCGACGCCGTCGGGGCCGCTGTAGCGCGAGTAGACGTTGGTGTCGCCCGCCGGGTAGTCGAATTCGTCCTCTTTGGCGTTGATGATGACGTAGTTCTTGGTCAATTCGCCGAAGTAAATCTGCGGGCGTTCGATGTGCAGTTCCGGCGCTTCGCTGACCGGCGGGATGTCGCGCACGATCAGGTTGGGCAGGCCCTCACGGGTCACTTCGTTGGCATAGTTCAGCGCGAGGCCGTAGCCGTGCGTGAAGATCATGTGGCGGTTGATCCACGTCTGGGCCTGTTCCGCCAACTCGTCCACGTCGATCTCCCGCGCGGAGAGCATCACCTGGCGCAGGTGTCCGTCGATGGTATAGCGGTCGATATCCACTTCGTTAAAGCTGTAGTAGAGGCGGATTTCCTGGAGTTGGCTGTAGGTGCGGAGCAGCGGACGATAATCCCATAGACGCACATTGCTGAGAATGTCGGCGTTGGTTTCAAGCTCCGTCGCTGTCAGAATTCCCGTGCCCGAGTACGTCTGCTCTTCAATTTGATCGAGACCGTAGGCATAGCGGGTGTAGCGGATGTTGTGCTCGATGTAGGGCTTTTCGACGATGAATTCGTTGGGTTCGACGGTGAATTGTTGTATGGCGGCGGGATAGCCTGGACCAAGCGCCGAAACCGCCAACCAGAAAATGCCGATGATGAGCAATAGCTTCCACCTGCTGAAGAAGGCGTTGAGAATCAGGACGACAGCAGCCGCGAAAAAGAGCACGGCCTGGATTGTGTAAAGCGGCATGCGCGCGTTGATGTCGGTGTAACCAGCGCCGAAGACGACGCCCGTCGCGGATTGCAGCAGCCCGTAGCGGTTGAGCAGCCAGCCCAGGCCGATGAGGACCATCCACAGCGCGCCCAAAATCGACATGTGGGCAGTTGCGGCGCGGGTCTTCATCTGCCCGAAGATCGCGTAGCGTCCAAGAACGCCGGCGAATGTCAACGCGACCAATATCTTCGCGCGGGCGAGTAATGCTTCTAGCCACGGTAGTGTGAAGATGTAGAAGCCGATGTCCTGCCGAAAAATCGGATCGGCCACCTCGAAGGGGACGCCGTTGTTGGCCAACAAGTAGACGCGCCACAGTCCGTTGAACATCAGACCGATAATCAGCCCCGCAAGAATAGCCGCCCCGGTAAAGAACAGTCGCAGTGGGCGCGTGGAATACGTGGTCGACGCGGTCGTTTGCCGCGTGGCACTTGTGCCTCGCCGGGTTCCAGTGAAGGCTCTGGTCGTGAAGCGCTCCTTTGGCGCAATCCAGTGCGGCAGGAAGCTCCAGTTTAGCAGCAGGAAAGCCAGTGCGATGAGCGCGGCGACAATCGTCAGTCTCAGGGAGGTCGCCAATCGTGTGGTGAAGATTTGAGTGTAGTCTAAGCTCTTGAACCAAAGGAAATCGGTGTAGAATGTGGCAAATGTTGAGGAGGTGACGCATAGCAGGAGGATGACGATCATCCCCAAACTGATCCAGGTTTGTGTCCGGCGCTTGTTGCGCGGTGTTTTCATCATGCAGTTTTCTCCATAGTGGTTTGCTTACAGTATATCCCCAAATTCTCAATCAACAAATCTCCAATCAATCTTTTCATCTTCAATCTGCCAACCCATAATTTGAAAATGGTTGCAAGTTTTGCTAACTGTGGTATCATTTCGGATGCTGTGCAGTCCGTCCATGTGACGGTTCGGTTTTGTCTACGTGACTATCCATTCAGACTTGTGTTATGGAGGTTTGGCGATGGCTAACTTATTCTATAATCTCAGGATCAAAGCGGAGGTTGTTCTCATGACCCGTGTCGTTTCCGTGACAGGGGGTCCCGAGCCGCCGGGATGACCTTTTGACCGTTTCTTCTCACAGGTAAAAAACATTCTCGTGATTTACCGTGGCCTGATCCGTCTATTTGCGGAACAGGCGAGCGAGCAATCGCTAGGCAAATCGCGGTCAATACGGTAATACCGGCGAGCGGGCCTCAACGAACGTTGGGGAGGGCTAGTTTTCATATAGCCCATAGTGCGCAAAAAGCACCCGCTCGCTTTTTGCGTCTCTGGCATCCGTTTAGTTTTACGTCAGAAGGTTGTTTGTAGGTGGAAAGATGTCCCAAAACATAGATCCAAAACTATTACAGAAACTATCAATCGATTTGAAGTCCGCGGTGCACAAGAACCGCGTGGCGGGGCTGTGGCACGTTATGGCTGGCTTCCGTTGGTTGTACGCCGGCGCGATGCTCGCCATTGTCCTGGGGGCGTTCATGCGCGTGTATTACTACCGTGTGGTGCAGTACGTGATCGACACGGTGGTAGGCGAAGGGCAAAACTCGCAGAATTTGCCCTGGCTTGCGCTGTCTTTTGTGGGCTTGGCTATCTTGGAAGGAACCTTCGCCTATCTGCGCGGCGTGTGGTCGGCTAAGACTGCTGAAGGTATCGTACTCCGATTGCGTGACTATCTCTACGATCACATGCAGCGGCTCACGTTTGCCTTCCATGATTACGCCAAGACCGGTGAGTTGATCCAGCGCTCTACCTCAGACGTGGATGCGATGCGCCGCTTCTACGCGGATCAAGCGTTAGGTGTCGGGCGGATCGTGGCGCTGTTCGTCGTCAACTTGACTATGCTGCTGCGCATGAACACAAGGATCGGGTTGCTCTCAATTGTCGTGATGCCGTTCATTGTCGCGATGTCGTACTGGTTCTTTGGGCGTGTCTCGAAGGCATATAACCGCTATCAGGAGCAGGAGGCCAGGCTTTCGACGGTGCTACAGGAGAACCTGACCGGCGTGCGGGTTGTCAAGGCGTTTGCCCGGCAATCCTACGAGATCGACAAGTTTGACCGCGAGAACAGGGAGCGCTATCGCCTGGGCAAGAAATTGCTCATTATGCACTCTCTCTACTGGCCGCTGTCCGACATTCTCTGTGCCGGACAGACGATTCTGGTGATGACCGTGAGTGCGCTGATGGCCGTGCGCGGTGAGATCACCGTGGGCACGTACATCGCTGTGATGGGGATGCTGACCTGGATCATCTGGCCGATGCGCAACCTGGGCCGGCTGATCGTGCAGGTGTCCACCGGGCTGGTTTCCTACCGCCGCGTGGCGGATGTGATCGAACAGGATCGCGAGGATATCGTCGCCGGGTCGGTGCCGCTGGACGCGCAAATTCGCGGCGCGATTGCCTTCGAGGACGTCAGCTTCGCCTATGAGCCGATGGTGGTGCTGCAGGATGAGGAGGACAAGAAGAAATCGGAGGCCCGCATCCGCGACGCCGGGCCAGAAAAAGACGAAGCGTTGAAACCAGTCGAAGTGCTGCACGACATCTCCTTCCGCTGTGCTCCGGGCGATGTGGTGGCGCTACTCGGTTCCACGGGATCGGGGAAGACCAGCATTATCAACCTCCTGCTGCGTTTCTACGACTATCAGGAGGGCAGTCTCAAGCTCGACGGTGTTGAGTTGACGGAATATCCGCGCAGTCTGCTGCGGCGCAACATCGGCATCGTGGAACAGGAGCCGTTCCTCTTCTCGCGCAGCATTCGCGACAACATCGCTTACGGGGCGGATCGCGAGGTTTCGCAGGAAGAGATCGAGCGCGCGGCACAGGCGGCCGCGATTCACGATATCATCCTCACGTTCCCGGAGGGATATGACACGATTGTCGGTGAGAAGGGGGTGACGCTCTCCGGCGGGCAGCGCCAGCGCGTAGCGATTGCGCGCGCGTTGCTCAAGGATCCGCGCATCCTGGTGCTGGACGACGCGACCTCATCGGTGGACACCGAAACCGAGGAGCAAATCCAGCAGGCGTTGGATGTGCTCATTCCGGGACGCACGACCTTCGTCGTCGCGCACCGTATCCAGACGGTGATGAACGCCGATCTGATCCTGGTGCTCGACAAGGGGCGCATCGTTCAGTCCGGCACGCACGCCGATCTGATTCAGCAACCGGGTCTGTACCACGATATCTACGAGATCCAATCGCGCATCGAAGTGGAAGTCGCAGAAGAAGTAGAGCGTGGCGTAGTCGAACCGGAATATGCGTTTGAGCCGGTGGGTGTACCGGCATAACACGTAACGCGTGATGCGTGATCGCGAATTACGCATCACGGCTCACGTATCAAGAGGGAACAGCAATGGCACAATCTTACGGATTCGAAGAAGAAGAATTTACGACGAAGTTCAACGGTCGCGTGGTCATGCGGATCATGCGTCAAATTACGCCGTATTGGCGCTGGATTCTCGGTTTCATCGTGATGATCGCGCTCACGGCGGTGGCTGATTCGTACTTCACCTACTTGAGCAAGCAGCTCATCGATGAAGGCATCGTCGCCGGGGACACGGCGCGGCTGACGCAACTGCTGGTGAGGTATGGCGGTCTGGCCGTGTTACAGGCGATTACGGTGTTCTGTTTTGTCTACCTGGCGGGCATCTTGGGCGAGCGCGTGCAGTACGATATGCGCAAGCAGCTCTTCAATCACTTGCAGGCGCTTTCTTTCTCGTACTTTGATAAGACGCCGGTAGGGTGGATCATGTCGCGCGTCACCTCAGACTCCGGGCGTATTGCTAACCTGGTGACATGGGGTTTTCTGGACGTCACCTGGGCCGTACTCAATATCATCACCTCGCTTACATTCATGGCGATCATCAACTGGCGCCTGGCGTTGATCGTACTCGTGATCATCCCGATGATGATCGCGGTCTCGTTCTACTTCCGGCAGCGTATTCTGGTGCAGTACCGTGATGTGCGCAAGCTCAACTCGATGATCACCGGCGCTTACAACGAAAGTATCGCTGGCGTGCGGGTGGTGAAGGCGCTCGTACGCGAGAAGAAGAACCTGGAAGAGTTCAGGGAAACTTCACAGTCGATGTACCATGCCGCTTACCGTGCCGCGTGGCTTTCGGCACTGTTCTTGCCTGCTGTGCAGATCATCGGCGCATTCGGCATCGGGGCCGTGGTGTGGTATGGTGGTATTCAGGCGCGCGTGACGAGTGCGTCGCAGACGGCGATCACCGTGGGTGGTATCCAGGCGTTCCTGTCGTACCTGACGTTCATCATGTGGCCGATCCAGGACCTCGCACGGGTCTACGCGGAGACGCAGCGGTCGGTTGCCTCGGCAGAGCGGGTGTTCTCGCTGATTGACGCCCAGCCCGATGTGGTCGATCGCGAGGGTGCGATCGACCCCGGTTTCGTGCGCGGTGAGGTGGCGTTCGAGGATGTGACCTTCCGTTACGAAGAAGGCAAGGATGTGCTAACAGATTTCAACCTGCACGTCGATCCCGGCGAGCACATCGCCATCGTAGGGCCGACGGGTGGTGGAAAGACGACGATCGTCAATCTGCTTTGCCGCTTCTACGAACCGACGGATGGTGTCGTCCGCATCGACGATCGCGACTATACCACGCTGACGCAGCACGCAATCCAGTCGCGTATCGGCGTGGTGTTGCAGACACCGCACCTGTTCTCCGGCACCATTCGAGATAACATCCGCTACGGCAAGCTGGATGCCACCGACAAAGAGGTGGAACAAGCTGCGAAAGTGGCGCACGCTCACGACTTCATCGTGGAGATGGATAAAGGTTACGACGAGGACGTCGGTGAGGGCGGCAATCTGCTTTCTGTGGGACAGAAGCAGCTCGTGAGCATCGCGCGGGCGGTGCTTGCCGATCCCGCCATCCTTATCCTGGACGAGGCTACCAGTTCGGTGGATACACTGACCGAGGTGAACGTCCAGCACGGGATGGAGGCGTTGATGGCCGGGCGCACGAGCTTCGTTATCGCGCACCGGCTCTCGACGATCAAGCGGGCGGACCGCATCCTCGTCATCAAGGCGGGGCGCATCGCCGAGATGGGCACGCACAGCGAGCTGATCCGCGCGCGCGGTCACTACTACGACCTCTACACCCGCCAGTTCCGTCGCGAGCGGGAGCAGGTGTACGGCATGGGAGAATTCGCGGCAGCAGTTGCATAGTCAGATAGAGTGGAGAGACGTCACGTCTCTCCACTCTATTATATGGCCTAAATTTTTTTGCCTTGACGTTCGCATTTTGTCGCATATTATTAGTATACAAATAGGCGAGGAGGACACTGTGGATAATAAACCAAAGCTTATGTCTTTATCAGAGGTGGGGCAGCGCCAGGCCGAAATTCTAGCCGCGTTGAACGAAGGCCCTTTGGTGCTGACACAGGAAGACCAGGCGGCTGTCGTTTTAGTCGATGCCGGCTACTGGAATCAGATGGTCGAAGAGTTAAAGGATTTGCGCGATGCATTGGAGGCTGTGGATGCATATCAAACCTATAGACAGTCGCCTGATTATGTCAAATCCTGGAAAGTCGTCCGCGAGACCCTTGTTGCTAAAGGGCTGTTGTAGGTCATAAAAATCCACTCGGTTTAGGAGTCACTTATGGACGTCCGTTTAGCGCGTATGGCACGCTTGTTAGTGGAGTATTCGGTGGGTGTACAGCCGGGAGACCGTGTGGCGATCTTATCTTCTCCACCGGCAGCGGATCTGGTGCGCGAGGTGTACGCGCGCGTTTTGGAGCGGGGCGGGCATCCGTTGGCCTTTATGCGCTTGTCAGGGTTGGATGAAATTTTCTTCCGCACGGCGAGCGATGCCCAATTGGCTTTTGTCGATCCCGTCAACAAATTCGTGTTAGAGGAGTTCGAGGCACTGATCAATATCCGCGCGTTGGAAAATACCCGCGAATTGAGCGGCATCGATCCTAGCCGACAGCGTTTGCGGAACCAGGCGATGCGTCCGCTGATGCAGCGTTATATGGAGCGCGGTGCGTCCGGCGAGTTAAAATGGAACGGCACGCTCTTTCCCACGCCCTCGTCTGCGCAGGAAGCGGATATGAGCACCCGCGATTACGAAGACTTTGTCTACGGCGCCTGCTTCTGTGATCGGCAAGATCCGGTCGCCGAATGGCAGCGTGTCCACGACGAGCAGGAGCGCGTCGTGCAGTGGTTCAAGGGACGCGATCGGGTCAAGGTCGTTGGACCTAACGCCGATCTGACCCTATCCGTCAAAGACCGCACTTTTATTAACTCCGATGGGCATCACAACATGCCGAGTGGTGAGGTTTTCACCGGGCCGGTGGAAGATAGCGCCAACGGATGGGTGCGGTTTACCTATCCGGCAGTCCACGGCGGGCGCGAGGTCGAAGGCGTGGAGTTGACTTTCGAGGCCGGCAAAGTCGTCAAGGCCACGGCGAAGAAGAACGAGGCTTACCTGATGCAGATGCTCGATACCGATGAAGGCTCGCGCTACCTGGGCGAGTTTGCCATCGGCACCAACTTCGGCATCCAGAAGTTCACTAAGAACATCCTCTTCGACGAGAAAATCGGTGGCAGCTTCCACATGGCGCTGGGGATGGGCTACCCAGACACCGGCAGCCACAACCAATCCGCCATTCACTGGGATCTGATCTGTGATATGCGCGACGGCGGGGAAATCTGGGCCGATGGGGAGTTGCTGTACAAGGGTGGGGAGTTTGTGATTTAGTCAAAAGTCGAAAGTCAAAAGTCCAAAGCCGGACCGGCTTTGGACTTTTTTTGTTATCTGTGTGTGCAGTTATTGCGACGGGTAAGTCGCTGTCTGGACCGGGATCCAGGGGGTGAGGGTGGGGGTGGGGGTCTGGCAAAGGCGCGCGCGTTCGATCGTGTCGGCGGGCGCGCCCCACTGGCGCAACACTGTTTCGGCCTGGGCGCAGTGATCGGGATCGCTGATGCCTAACAGCGCGCGTCCCCGGTTGAGGTTCAGGTCGCGTAGAGGATCGTCGCTGGCGAGATAGAGGCTGTGATCCCCGGCCGTGAAGCGCGCCTCTGCCACGTCGAAGACAATCATCGCCTCGTGGAAGCCGCGCCGCACAAGATACGTCTCGCCGAGTGTATACCAGAGGACGGCGGGACTGTCTGGATCGGCACTTAGTTGGATGAGCAGGTGTCGTAGGGCCGCGTCGCTTTCCCCTGTGGTGAGCATCGCGGCGGCACGGTAATAGAAACCGAGTGGGTTCTCCGGTTTGCGGCTGCTGTACGTCTGCGCGAGTGCCATCATCGCGTCGCCATCGCGCGCTTGGCGCGCCGCACGCCAACGGTCGGCGAAGACGTCGGGTGCCAGCCCGGGATCGAGCGTCTCGGCGATGCGTAGGGCCAATTCTGCGACTTTGGTTTCCCCTTGTCGTGCCAGGATCACGCCGGCGAGCGCCCAGGTTTCGGCATCTTTGGACGCAATGCGAACGGCGTCCCAGACGCGTACTTCGGCGGTGTCGAGGTCACCGCGCAAAAGCGCCAGCCGCGCGCCTTCTCGCATCACGCGCCCGCGATGCGGGCTGTCCTCCGGCGTGACACGGACGGCCTCTTCCCAGGCCGTCTCCGCGACCTCGAACGCATTGCGGAGCAGTGCGAGGTGCATCGTTCTCAGAGAACTGTTTGCTTCGGGTGTCGTGGTAGGAATGGGCGTCTCGGTTGGTGTGGGTACGCGGGTAGGGAGGAGATCCCACGGTGGCGAGGGCTGTGCCAGGACGGATATTCCTGGCGCAACCGGTTGCACCTCAAAGGTCGCCGAGAGGATCAAAAGCGCGATGGCAATGCCTAACAGCACGAGGCTGACGAGCAGCAGAAGCGGCTTGCGGCGGACCGCATCTGTACGGCGGACCGCGTCTGCGCGGCGTTTAGGCGTCATCGACGTTTGCCTCTGCGTGCTATGAGCCACAGCACACCAATCGCGCCTACAAGCATACCGCCGAAAGCGAGTGACGTTGTGCGGGGTGACGATGCGGGGGAGGAGGATGGCGTCGCGGTTGGCGCAAGGGCTGCAGGAGGTGTCGATGCCGCCAGTGGCGGTGTCGCCGATGGCGTCGCGGTCGGCGTTGCCGTTTCGGTGGCTGTGGCAGTTGGTGTTTCTGTCGGCGGCGTTGGCGTTTTGGCGCGTCGGGGGAGGCGCGTCGGCGTTAGCGTTGGTGTTATTGTGGCCGTGGCGGTTGGTTTGACCTTGGTTGTCACCATGGGTGTTGTCTCGTCGCCAGCCGCTGACTGCCCTTGCGTAGGTAGGCTGATTGCGGGTGCTCCGGCAGCGACTGCACCTTCAACAATCAGATAGGGGTTCCCACCGATGAGACAGGGGTTGCCAGGATGATGGCATGCGCTGCCAGGGAGCGACACGGTGTACATACCGTCGCGTGCCGCCAGGCTGCGGCGATTGCCACGCCAATCGATGAGGAGCGCCGAACCTGCGTGGGCTGTAACCTGCACGGTCACGTCGGCTGGACCACGTGCCCATACTACGGTTGTCCAACCCCCATCGCGTTCCACAGTGACGACGGCAGCGTCATCGCGCCGATCGAGTGTGGCATGCGTAAATCCTGCGAGGTAGCGTGTAGCGACCTGATAGGCAGTGAACGCTGGGCGCCGGCTGCCGTCCTGGCGCACCAGACCGAACGGCTCCGGGTTGGCGGTGTCGCTTGCCAGATCAGCCAACTTGTAGACGGCGATGCGCTGTGCCCCAGCCGCCAGCGCCATGGCAAACCCCTGGATGATATACGCGGCTTGGTCTTCCTGGGTGATGTTGAACTGCGGGTTCGCCACCGGCCACGCTGGGTCATCGGAAGGCGCGGCGTTTGTCTCGGCAATCCATAATGGCTTGTAGATGCCGAATTCGCCCAATAAGTTCAGGTAGAAACGGCTAAGATTGTATACCGTATCTGGATTGAAGTAGATGTGGAGTGTGAGCGCGTCGAAATAGTAGTTGTTTTGTCCCGCCATCGGGTCGGCGGTGAGCGTTTGCAGGAAACGGCGGAGGAATAGCTCGCGTCCATAGTTAACGTCCCACCAGTGCGTGACGGCGGGTAAATGGATGACCATGTTTGGATCGACTTCGTGTGCGATGGTATATGTCACACGCATCAATTGGACGAAATCGTCGACCGTGCCACCCCACGACTGAAAACCTGTCTCCCATATGTCGGGTTCGTTCCAGATGATCCAGTGTTGGATGCGCCCGGCGTGGTGTGTCATCAATTTGCGAATGAACGTAGCCCATGTGTTGTCAGGATGATCGTTGGGCAGGCGCAGCCCTGCCGGCACGCCGACGCCACTGGCGTGGTCGGTGGCCCATCCGGGTGTGGCGACGATCAGCCCGACGATCTCGCGGCCTGCAGCGCGCTCAGCGTCGAGCACAGCATTGGAAACCGGGTGTTCGTTCCATTCACTGGCGTTGTTGGGCTGGATCTGGTTCCACTCGAAGGTCACGCGTGTCCAGCCAGCGCCGAGGGTGTTGGCTGCCCGGGGCGCGGTGTAGCTCTCCACCACGCCGAAGCGCCGATCGGGAATACCGGCGGCGGCGGCCGGACACGGGAGGATGAGAACAAGCAGGCATAAGGCGTGAAACGTTGTCCGTAAAACGTGATGCGTGATGCGTGATACGTGAGCCATGTACAGTCAAAATCCTTGCGTATTTATTATGGTCGTATTTTACCGAAAGCTGAAAGCTATCTGTTGACGGCTGACCGCTGTATTTTGCGGACGCGCTGGTATTTACGCATCTCGTAGTAGCTCATCAGTGCCGAAAGCAATATGCCGTATAGTCCATCGCGCCAGCCGCCGAGCGTGATGAAGCGCCACCAGAAATGGCGTGGGATTTGCGTGTAGGGTGTGTAGAACTTCGGTCGCACGCCCTTTTGCAACAGGATTCCTGTGTCGAAATCGGTGTATTTGCGCTGCTTGGCGATGAATTGCCGCAATGTCTCGTAGTTGTAGTGGATGAGCGGCTGTGTCAGATATCCGGCCGCGCCATCGAGAATGGCTTCCTCGTGGACGGCACGGTCAGGATCGTAATACGCGCGGTCGCGACGCAGTACGCGCAGTTGATGATCGGGCCACCAGCCTGCGCCGCGCATGCGATGACCGAAGATGTAGTTGTGACGTGGCACCCACCATCCGGCTTTGTCCTGATGGGCGATGACGTCACGGATTTCCGCACCAAGGGCCGGTGTGGCACGCTCGTCTGCATCTACGAAAAAGATCCACTCCGCCTCGACATTCTCTAGCGCGATATTGCGCTGTTGCGAGTAGTTCTCGAAGCGGTGCTGGATGATCTCAGCGCCAGCCCGCTTTGCCAGTTCAACGGTTTTGTCACTGCTAAAACTGTCCAAAATGACGATGCCATCCGTCCAGCGCAGGCTGTCGATGCAGGCGGTGATATGACGTTCTTCATTGAGAGTTAATATGACTGCTTTGAGCACAGGTGTTGGTCCTTAGTCCGCTCGTCGTATAGTCACACAGATTGCCAGGCAGTGACGATTTTGGTGTAGGCGGCGCGCCACTCGTCGCTGAGGGCACCCGCCGCTTTCTTTGCGAAGGTGCGACGCACAATTGCACTCACTAGAGCGCGCGTGACTGAGTCGCGGTGTTTGCGGTAGAGCCGAGCGCGACTTTCCCAAAGATAAGCCGTCGTCGCCGGGCGTGCCTGGTTGGTACTTGCGCCGCCGTAGTGGACGACTTTGGCTTCGGGAACCAGCCACGTTTCCCATCCGGCTTTGCGCATCCGCCAGGCCCAGTCAATTTCTTCGCAATACATGAAGAACTGCGGGTCCAATAGTCCTACTTCATGTATAGCCGTGCCGCGCGCCATCATCGCTGCGCCGAGTGGATGATCGATGCGAAATGGTCGTTCGCCCGCGTCGCTTTCTGGATAGCGTCCGTTGAAGCGTGTGTAGTACAAGCGTTGTGGGAGCCATCCCAGATCAAATAACGGTTGTAATAGGTCTGGGAAACGGAAGGCGCTGGTCTGCGTCGAACCATCCGGATTGAGTAGTTGGGGACCGATGAGTCCCGCGCGTGGATGTTCCTCGAAAAATTGTAATAGCGTTGACAGTGCGCCGGGTTGCGTCGTTGTATCTGGATTGAGCAACCATACAAAATCGGCACCGAAACCCGTTTCGATCCCTTGCTGCTGCAGTTGGTCGAGAATTAGGTTGTTGCCGCGCACAAACCCCAAATTCTCTACACTGGCATGGAGATGTACCCAGGGATGGCGCTCGCGCACCATTTCCACTGAATTATCCGCTGAGGCATTGTCTACAATCCATACGTCAGCATGGATTTTCACTCGACTCAGCTCTTCGCGTAGCGATAAAAGGCAGCCATCCAAAAGATTTTTAACGTTCCAGGAGATGATGATAACGGCCAGGGTAGGGCCTGTGCTGTGTGGCATGATTGTATTATGGTTCCCAGACAGTCACAAAGTTAGGGTCGACGCGGTTGTTGACCGATGCAATGGCGACATCTTCGTGGATCAAGCCCATCCAATAGTAGAGCGGATTGCGCACGGGTACCTCAACCACTTTCACACATCCGGTGACTTGTGAGCGTTCATGAGGGGGCAGATACCAGTTCTCGCCAATCTGTACGAGATCAACGCCTGGTTGCCCGATACCCCAGCGGAAGGGGTAGTTACGCAGACTCGTATCGAAGTCCATAGCGACGCGGAAAACACCGGATTCTTCCGAATAACCCAGCGTGTTGAAGTTTTGATCGCTGCGATAGGTCGTATCAGGCCACGGCCCGGTTGTGCGAAGATAGGTTGTGCTATCGTTTTCGACAGTGAGTGTGAAGCACAAGGTCTCAGAGATAACGAGCGAAGTGGCTGAATACTCAACTTCTGCGTTGAGAATGTAGGCTCTTGGCAGTCCTGCATTGACGATTTCGAGGGTCTCGCTGACGATGATGCGCTGGCCCATCTTATCCTGTGTTTCAGCAAAGACAGTGTACACGCCATCGGCCGGCGGTTCAGCTCCCGCGTCGATACCACCGTCGTAGTCATAGGTGTGCCAGCCCTTGGCATTAAGCTGGGTGACTTGTTCGTCCTCCGGGATGGCGTGGGGCGTACCATCAGCGCCTTCGAGGTAGACGCGCAACTCCTCTACATCTTTGTCTAGCGTCAGATTGATGCGCACGCGATCGTCAATGCCGTCCTGGTTGGGAGAGAAGGTTTTAGGCGAGACGGAGAAGCCGTGGATACCTGGTAGCGAGGTGTCGGCATCCTGAATGGTCAATGTCCCTGTTGCGGCTGCAACTTCGCCATCATCGGTCTCCGCTCGAATTTCCCAGGTATATACGCCATCAGGCAGCATACGTTTGACGATGGTGAAGTCATATGCACTTTCTCCGGGCAGTGTGAAACTGTCCACTACGCCACCAAAGTAGACGGTGTACGGTTTATCGTTCAAACTCAAAGGACGTGGGGGGCGAAAGGTGTATGTTTGTCCGTGTGTGTCGAACAAGATGATGCTGACGGTGGCGTTTCGATTGAGCGTAAACGTGATTTTAGTCAAATCTGTCTGTCCGTCGGCGTTGGGCGTGATAGCATCTGGTGTGAAGGAAACTTTCTCGAGCAGCGGTTTTTGCCCACAGGCACTAAGCATCACTAGGGTAAGTAAGGCAACCCACGCGAGATGTGTACACACACAATGTGCATACATGCGATGTTTCATTTTCATTGTTGACTGCCTCCTGATAACCTAAAAGTGTACCAGGGCTTGAACGGTAGTCAAGTCTACGAACATTTTTGATTGCTTGCCTAACTGGCCTCTCTGCGTTACAATAGCGATGGAGGAGAAAATGCGCACCCGTTTGTTGTTTCACGGGGTTTTGGCATTGTTTCTGTTGCTTTCGGTTGTCCCACCGATGCAGCCGCATGTGCGGGCGCAAGAAACAATGCCTGACCCTGTGCTAGAGTTAATGGATCAGATGTCCGCCGAAGCCAAAGTCGGCCAGTTGGTGCTGGTCGCTTTTCCGGGCGTTGACGTCAGCGATGATTCTGAGATTGTTGCTTTGATCCGCGATTATAACATCGGCGGAGTCCTTCTGCGTCCCCAGAACGGTAATTTTGGTACGTCATTGGTTGCACCCTCAGAGGTTGTTTCGATTACGAATCGTTTGCAACAGATTGTTTGGGATGTCTCGCAAGCTGAACCGGAACTACCGCCGGGAGCGGTAGAGGCTGCTAACCCGCCGGCCTACATTCCATTGTCTGTGGCAGTTAGCGCTAGCCTTGATGGCATCCCCGTCACCTCTTTTATCTCCGATACCACCTTGATGCCCTCGCCGATGGCACTCGGTGCAACGTGGGATCCATCTTTGGTCGAATTGGCGGGTAGTGTTTTTGGAGCAGAGCTTGCGGCACTTGGTGTCAATCTTTTCCTTGGCCCTAATCTAGATGTGTCGTATACTCCTCGGCCCGGTGATGTTTCCGATTTGGGCGTGAATACTTTTGGTGGTGATCCTTTCTGGGTGGGTGAGTTAGGTAAGGCTTATATCCAGGGATTGCATCATGGCAGTGAGGGGCGTTTACTGGTCGTACCGCGTCATCTGCCAGGACTAGGCGGGGCTGATCGTTCGCTTGAGGATGAAGTCCCCACAGTACAGAAGACTTTGGAACAACTCCGTCAGATTGAGTTAGCGCCCTTTTTCGCTGTTGCAGAGGGTGTGATAGGGGATGAAAATGTGGCTGATGGTTTTCTTGTCACGCATATCCGCTATCGTGGTTTTCAGGGCAATATTCGTCAGGCTACACGCCCCATTAGTCTGGATGCCCAGGCGCTGCAATCGGTGATGAGCTCGCCTGAGTTTACACCGTGGCGCCAGGCCGGTGGGGTATTGGTTTCGGACAATCTGGGATTGAAGTCCATTCATTATTCTTACGACCCGCGTGGGCTATCATTTAACGCGCGCCGCGTAGCGCAGGATGCATTGGTTGCCGGCAATGATGTTCTGATGCTCAATCGTTTTGCTGCTGATAGCGAGAATTGGAGTGCGCATTTCAGGAATGTGCGCGATACCTTGAGCTATCTCGCCTCGCGCTACGAAAACGAGACAGCCTTTCGTGCACTCGTGGACAGTGCCGTTTATCGAATATTGAGTGGAAAAATGCGCGCTTACCAAGATGATTTTTCCTGGGAAACGGTGCGACTCGAGACGGATGGACTTGCAGCTTTCGAGGAAGAGCCTTCTGTGGGTGATGAGGTGGCAATTAATGCGTTGACCCGCATTGTGCCATTATCCTCCGATGTGACCGCGCCGGCATTTCAGGAAGGTGATTCCGTCGTTATTTTTACGCAGGAGCGTTATGCGCAACCTTACGTTGATTATCAGGCATTTCCGCTGTTACAGGCAAATGCACTGCGGGAGGCTGTGCTGCGGCTCTATGGTCCCAACGGGACAGGCATCATCTCTGCAGGGGCAGTGCAATTCTTTACATTTCAGCAGTTGCAGAATGCGCTGACCGTCGAGCCAGAGGAGACATTGGTAGAGGGTCCACCGTCTATCTCTACAGTCATTTTAAATGCGGTTGAGGATGCGCATTGGGTTGTGTTTGTAGCAACAGGATTGCAGTTCAGTGATCCGAGCAGCTATGCCTTGAAGTCTTTTTTGTCCAAGTATGCCAATGCTGTGACTGGCAACATTGTGGTCGTCGCATTTGGTCCACCCTATGAACTAGACAGCACTGAGGTTAGTAAATTAAATTTCTTCTATGCGTTGTATTCAACGGGCGAGGCTTTTGTAGATGCGGGGGCACGCGCGCTATTTGGTGATCTGGTAGCTTCTGGAGCTTCGCCTGTGGATATTTCGGCCTTGAACTACTCTATTGCACAACAGACAATGCCATCTCCCGATCAACTGATCTTATTGGACATTGTCGATGTGACCGGTGAGGTTCTTACAGAAACTGAGCGTTCGGAAATCCTCAAAGGGGGCGTTCTCAACCTGCGCACGGATATGATCGTTGATCATAATGGTCGTCCAGTGCCAGATGGGACACCGGTGCAGTTTGTGCTCACGTATCCGCAAGAGGATATTGAGCGCGTCGTTGTTGCCGAGACTAACAGTGGTGTTGCGACAACATCCATTGTTTTAGACCGTGAGGGGCAGCTAGACATCACCGCGCAGTCTGAACCGGCGCTTTCTTCAGTGCGCTTGCAGCTCACGATACGTGCCGAGGGGCCTATCGAAATCACGCAAATTGCATCCACGCCGACGTCAACCCCTACATCTACGCCGACACCAACGCCCACGCCCACACCTACACCTACACTTACGCCGACGCCGACGCCGGAAAGGACTCAGGAACTCCCGGATCCACTCTATCTGCCGGTGGTGCAAGGCGCTATGTTGCTGCGATGGGGGATCGGCGGGGCGCTATTTGTTGCCTTTGTGGGTTTTCTTTGGGCTACACAACGCAAACTCGGCATTCTTGTAGCTATACGCGTTGCTTTGATTGGGTTGATTGCCGGGCTATTTGGATATGTGGTTATGATCGCTTTGGGCCGTTTTTGGCTGTCAGGTTGGCTGTATCGTATCGTGGGGCGTGAGTATGTGGCCGTAGCTGTGACTGTGCTGGTTGGCGTTGTTGCTCTTGTGCCGGTAACTTTTTTTTATTTGGTGCAAAGACGTCGACACCGCTACGTTGAAGAAGAGCGCTAAGGTGTGATAATCCATGCCAGGAGTATCAGCATTCCGGCGATTGTGAAAAGTGGGAGATTGGCGCGTAAGGCCCCACGCCACTCGCGAATGCTGAGGAGCAATGGGGCAATCTGCACCGGCGCATTTGCTTGGTGTAACATTGTTTGGAAGGCGGTCATCGTCGCTGGACGCTTGTCAGGATGCAGCGCCAACGCGAGCAGGATGGCATGTTCGACGCCAGGGGAGATGGCAGAATTGATGGTGCGCGGAAACACCAGAGCTTCGGGCCGCAGGAATCGTTCCCGTGCCGTCAGGGGCGAGCGACCAGTGAGTAGGTGGTAGAGCGTTGCACCTAGCGAGTAGATATCGCTGCGGACATCGGTGTGGCTGTCGTCGCCCCCATATTGCTCGAGCGGCGTGTAAGCTGCTGTCCCTTGCCCCTGAACGACGGTGACGGTGCGCGCTTCATCGCTTGTTAGAATTTTGACGAGCCCGAAATCAACGAGTTTGATCAGCCCCGTGGGTGTTAGCTTGATGTTGGACGGTTTGATGTCTCGGTGTAAAATGGGTGGTGTCTGTTCGTGTAAGTATGCCAACGCGCTGCACAGTTGATCAGCCCAGTCGAGTACTTGAGCTTCGTCAATGAAGTGATTTTCTTTGAGGGCATTGTCGATAAGTTCGCGCAGATCGTGACCAGGCACGAAATCCATAACCAGGTACTCGCGGCCGTCATGTGTGAAGTAGTCGGAGACCTTAGGGAGATTGGGATGATCCAGTCGTGCCAGCACGGAGGCTTCCTGGCGGAATTGTTCTTGTAGTTGCGTTAGCATTTCTGGTTCGATGTCGGGATCGGGAGCGATCTCCTTGACTGCGCAGATACGTCCGGGGAGTAAGGTGTCTTCGGCGCGATAGACTGCCCCCATGCCACCTTGCCCGATCGGTCCAGCAATTTTATAACGATCCTTCAACATCGTTTGTGGTTCCAGTAACCTGACCATACTACTGATGATAATCGCTTGGTGAAGGTTGTCAAGTTGGAAATGGAGAATGTTTTATGAATGAGCAAACCCAACCATTGTTGGTCATCTATAAAGGGGCACTGGCAGGTATGCGATGGCCGCTGAGTCGTGAACCCATTACGCTTGGGCGTGCCGCGGATTGTGATATCGTTTTGCCAGAACGCCAGATTTCCCGCTATCACGTGCGCATCGAGTGGAATGCAGATGGTTATGTGCTGCGTGATTTGGGCAGCAAGAATGGCACTTTTGTCAATGGGGAGCGCGTGCGTGGGCAGCTTTACCGCCTGCGCGATGGTGATGAAATTTCCTTAGCGGCGACGCTGCAAATCGGTTTTGTGGCCGGCGAAGCCACACTACCACTGGATGAGGTTTTTCTGCCCGGGCGGTTAGTCGTTGATGAAGAAGCCCGGCGCGTTCGTTTGGGACGTGAGGAGTTAAACCCACCGCTTTCGCCGGCCCAATTTACGCTTTTGGCGATGTTAGTGAAATCGAAGGGGGCGGTTGTTACACGGGAGGACGTGATTCGTGCGGTCTGGCCAGATGCTGTAGGGGGTGTTACCGATCAAGCCGTTGATGCGTTGGTCTATCGCTTACGAGAGCGGTTAGCTGAATTGGATCCGGATCGAAATTACCTCACCACTGTACGAGGGCACGGGTTTCGGTTTGACGCAGAGGGATAATTTTCGCGTAGTCATAAAAGAGCATAGAAAATTACGTTTTGGTGTTTTCTGTGAAAATAAAAATGGCTATGCGAAATCGCGTACCTTGCTGCTGTGCCAGACTTAATTCAGCGTGCTATTTTATAGCTTGTAGAGAACTGAATTATTGTTACAATGCGTACTGTGACAACGCGACTGGGGCTTTGGCAACATTGGGATAGGGGACTGTTGCTTGCACTGCTTATTGGCGCCATATCAGCGTGGCCGTTTTGGGTTAACCCGAGTTTACCTACTGCTACCGATGCTGAATTACACATCTTTCGTATCGCCGAAATGGGCTATAGTTTGCAGGCGGGCAATCTTTACCCTCGTTGGGCCGCCAATTTCTACTACGGTTACGGTTACCCAATCTTCAATTACTACGCGCCGCTGACGTATCACCTGGGCGCTTGGGTGACATTGTTTCAGCCAGAGCAGGCCATTGCCGGGGCAAAGACGCTATTTGTCGTTGCAGCGTTAGTCGGCGCACTGGGCGCCTATTTTCTGGGACGTGAATTTGGCGGACGGGGCGGGGGAGTCCTGGGGGCAGCAGCTTTTGCATTTGCCCCCTACATTGTGCTCATCAACCCCCACACGCGCGGCGACTTGCCAGAGGTCTTCGCCCTCGCTATCGTGCCCTGGACATTGTGGAGTTGGGAATGCCTTTGGGGTAGCGGTGGCAAAGGGATATTTATTGCCGCTATCTTGTGGCCGGCGATTACATTACTGAGCCATAATCTTACTGGCCTTACGACGATGCTAGTATTGATGGCCCTGTCGGTATGGCATTGGCTGGTCGGCAAAAAACGCGAGCGCGTTGGCTGGGCGTTTCTGGCCGGCAGCTTAACGGTGGCATTGACGGCCTTCTTTTGGTTACCATTTCTCCTTGAGCGACGCTTTATCCACCTCGACGTCGCCGGCGAGGGACATTACGATTTCCGCAATCACTTTGTCCTGCTGCGTGATCTGCTTGCTTTTCTGCGTCCAATTGACTGGCGTGCGGCGACAAACAATCCTCCTATGAGCGTTGGGCCACTGCTAGTGTTCCTTGCTGTTGCCGGTTTTGTTATAGCGCTGGTATGGCAAAAGGAAAACCGTTGCCGTGTTTGCTTTTATATGCTGAGCGCCCTTTTGTTTTTTTGGTTGATCACGCCCGGCAGCCGTTTTGTCTGGGAAGCTGTCCCCGGAATGGCATACTACCAGTTCCCCTGGCGTTTTCTTGGTCCCCTGGCGGCATTGTTCGTTCCTCTGGTGGCCTCACTTGGAAATATCGCGTTGTCAAAAAAATGCCGCGCAGTGGTATTGACCATTGTATGCGGGGCAATCGTCATCACGGCAATGCCTGGTCTATACCCAATTCCTTGGGTGTCCGATTTCGGTCCGACTGACCCGCTAGCTTTGCTGGATTTCGAGCTGCAAGGACGCTGGCGCGGGACGACATCGACGGACGATTTTATTCCTACAACGGTAGAGGTAATCCCAGGGCCAGCACAATCGCTGTTGGATTCATACCACTCTCCGCCCATTGACCGCGTCAACCGGTATACGGTTCCCGAAGGAGCTACCGTTACCGTGCTGGATGACGCCCCCTGGCGCAACCGGTTTTCAGTCCAGGCGCCCCATAAGATGCTCTTGCGATTGTATCTGTTCTATTTTCCCGGCTGGAAAGCTTACGTAGATGGACAGGAAACGCCCATTGAAATCGCCACACCAGAAGGCTTCATCACATTGTGGGTCCCAGCAGGTCACCACGAAGTGCTGTTGAGCTTTGAGGACACGCCGCCGCGCGCTGCCGGTTGGATCGTCGCTGGAGCAAGCCTCGTGGTCTTGTCGATCGCTGTATGGCGTTTTCCAAAAACCACGGTTGAATCTGGTAAGAGTGTGGGGGATACTACAGCGCTCACATGGTTGGCGGCTTGCCTGGTATGCATACTGTTGCTGAAAGTGCTGATCTTCGATCATATGGGATGGTTTCATTACACGTCGCCACCGGGAGAGGCACGCGCAGCAAGCTACCGGCAACAAGCTGATTTTGCCGGTGAGATTGCACTCCTGGGATTCGATCTCTCAGGTGAAAGCCTCAAACCAGGTAGCGTACTGGATGTCACCGTTTACTGGAAGGCACAGCAGATGCTGACCAATACATACCAATCCTTCGTTCATGTAGTTTATCCTGAAGGTCATATCTGGACACAATCGGATCACCTGAATCCAGCAGGTTTTCCGACGAATCTTTGGCCGACCGATCGCTATATCCGTGATCGGCATCGGCTGATATTGCCGCCAGATATGCCAGAGGGGGAGTATAGCATTTCTGTAGGAATCTATTTGCTGAGCAATAATACACGTTTGCCTGTGCTGTGGGCTGAGTCTGGCGCACGAACAGACAATGTTATCTTGAGCGAAACAATCAGCGTAGGGAGATAGAACCTATGGCGAAACTACGAAGGAGAAAAAAGCAGACACGTAAGCCAGCACATAGAAAGCGTAAGTCGCAGGATCAATGGCTGCGCTGGGGGATCGGTGCTGCGGTAATCTTCGTTGTGGGCGCGATGATCTGGACTGCAGTGGCGCGCGGAAGCGGACCACCGGCCTCTGCAGTGCGCAGTTACGAAGAATTCATTGGCGTCACCGGAACATCCTTCGCTGCCGGAATGACTGTACTGCGTTATCCCAATCCTGGAAAGAAGGGTGGGGGAGTATAGTGGCTACCCGCGCTGGGCAATAAGTATTATGCTATGCCTTGAAACGACAACCCAAGCGGGAAGGAGCTCCTTCCCGCTTGGGTTGTCGTTGGGATCAGTCTAGTGCTGCCTTACTCTCGCTGCTCGAGGGTGCGTCGATAGATATCTTCCATGTTGTCACGGTCGTCACGCCGTGTATCGCGTTGCCTATTCTTGCGATTGCGTGATTTGCGCTCATTTGACATAGCCTGCGCTTGCTGGAAAGCAATCTCCATCGGCGAAAGAACAGGTTCTTCGTCGCTGTTTTCCTCACCTAAATCTTCGAGATCGAGCCGCATTGTCAGGTCGATTTGTCGCTTGCGCCGGTCGACCTTCAGGATTTTAACTTCGACCGTCTCACCTATCCTGATTACATCCGCAGGATTGCGGACGAATTGGCCCATCTCGCGAACGTGCAATAGGCCTGGCCGTTCAGCGCCAAGATCGACAAAAACGCCATAGCGTTCCATCCGCACGACCTTGCCTGTGCGGATCTGCCCCTCGGCTAACTCGTCCCAATCCACCTCTGCTGGTTCGACCATCGTCAGTGCGATGCGTCCCTTTTCAGGATCGACACTTTGTACCCACACTTTGACTTTGTCGCCGACTTTGACCTGGTCGCTAACTTTCTTAACCCGCTGATCTGACAGGCGGGAGATGTGAATCAACCCTTCTCGTTCGAGGCCCAGGTCAACGAAAGCCCCGTAGAGTTCTGTGCGTGTGATTGCACCTTGCAAACACATCTTAGGTTGTAGATCACTAATTGAGGTTGGTTGTGCCATTTCTTCCGACATCCGCTCACTTGCTCCTTGTATTTAAATAACGATATGCATTATAACGCAGGTGTTTCTGCTGTCAAATCCGTCAGTCGTGCCCGAACTCTTTCCACTCGCGCCGGATACGGCGATCGGCGTCACGTTTGGCGATGACTGCACGTTTATCATACTGACGTTTGCCGCGTACCACGCCGATCTCCACTTTCGCCAATTTCCCATTTTTGATGTACATCCGCAGCGGGATAATTGTATAACCACGTTCCTGTGTGTTGCTTTGTAGCCGTGCTATCTCCTTGCGGTGCATCAAGAGCTTGCGCGGACGCTTGGGGTCGTGAGATGACCGCCCCGCGTGTTCATACTGCGCGATGTGAACCTCGTACAGCCACAGTTCGCCGTTACGCACCTGCACATATCCTTCGCCCAGGCTGACTGCTCCCGCGCGTACCGATTTGATCTCTGTACCGGTCAACACGATACCAGCTTCATATTGATCTTCGATGAAATACTCGTATCGTGCCTTACGATTGGTCGCCACAACCTTCACGTCATCCACGTTATTGTCCTTGCAGGAGGTACTCGATAGCGCGTTCCAACTGTGGGTCTTCGTCCGCTGGTGTGTCTTCAGAGATTTCGACGAGGACATCTGGTTCTAATCCGTCACCATGGATGCTGTTATCGTCTGGTGTGAACCATCGCGCGATAGTCACGCGCAGTTGCGAGCCGTCACTGATCGCGTTGGGACGCTGTACTGAGCCTTTGCCGAGGGTCTTTGTGCCGATCAACACTGCGCGGTCACGGTCCTGTAGCGCGCCAGCTACAATCTCAGAAGCGCTGGCGCTACCCCGGTTGACCAAAACGACCATCGGAATATCCTCGCCGATGTCACCGTTGTAGGAGTAGAAGCGTTGTTCCCCACCTGCACTGTCGCGTTCGATTGCCACTAAGCCCTTGCTTAAGAACAAATCCGATACTTTGATGGATTGATCCAGCCAACCGCCGGGGTTAGAGCGCAGATCAAAGATGAGGCCCTTAGGATTCTGCTTCAACAATTCTTCAAGTGCCTCCTGGACCCTATCAGTCGCGTTCGCATCAAATTCGGTTAGCAGTATGTAGCCAATTCCGTCGTCCAGCATGCGGTATTCAACAACTGGAACTTCGATACGAGCACGTGTCACGGTAATCGTTATCTCATCTTCTTCATCAGCGCGGAGAATCGTTAACACAGCGTCTGTCCCCGCTGGACCGCGGATGTAGCTGATTGCCTCGTAGAGACCCAACCCCACGATGGATTGATCACCCACGGCCAGGATTATATCGCCCGGAAGCACGCCTGCCGCCTCTGCCGGTTGTCCGGGAATCAGGCTGGCGATTTCGAGATACCCGTCTTCGCGCATCGTCACCATAGCCCCAATGCCTTCGAAAGTTCCACTGGCGTCTTCATTTAGGATTGCCGTAATCTGCGGATCGATAAACGAGGTGTAGGGATCATCCAATGCCAGCAACATCCCGCGGATTGCGCCGTAGGTCAATGCCTGCCGGTCAGGTAACTCGCCGTAGAATTGCTCTTCTAGAAGCCCTAGAACTTCCTGGACGAGCTCATAATCAAAATCTGTTGAGACAACAGGAGGCGTGTCGCCAACTGATGGGCTTTGTGGCGTGATCGTTTCCTCAACAAGAGAGGGGGGATCCTCGGTTTCTTCGAGGGCTTCGACCGCAGTGACTTCCGGGGTTACAATTATTGCTGTCTCTCTCGTGCGTCCAGTCAGGCGCCCGATAAGAAAACCACCACCAAAAGCTCCAACGGTCAACACTGTAACGATTGCCAGAACTCCCACAACTATCAGTATTCTACGGGTCATTTTCTGTCTCCTTAAATCAGCCCATCCGTGTAGAAGGGTAGGGCATGCCCAAAATTTATCTATAGAAATCTATTTTATCACAAGCAGGGTAAGATTCAAGGCGCATGCATTTGGTGATTACCCATATCTCACCGCAGAGCACGCTGAGGGCGCAGAGAGATATAAAAGAAGGGCATG
>JBNGDO010000004.1:0-32578 GCA_049975385.1 Anaerolineae bacterium
GGCTTCCCAAACATCAAAGCAATGCTCAAGATGGAAAATGAGGGCCTGAAAACAGTCTGGTTAAGCACCAACACGTCATCCCGGCGGGTGGCACAACTGTTCCGCGATCCCAAGGCGTGCCTCTACTTTGTGGATATGGAGGGCTGGATGGGTCTGATGCTGGTGGGTGAAATGGAGGTACTGCAAGACGCCGCGTCCCGCCAGCGACTGTGGCGCGACGGTTTCGAGCGGTACTATCCCCAAGGCGTGGACGATCCCGACTACACCGTGCTGCGCTTCACGGCGCGATGGGGCAACTACTATCACGCGTTGGCAAACGTGACGTTTGCGATCGAATAGGTATATTCGTGAAGATTCGCAGTTTTGCTTTCGAAAGGAGAGAAAAATGACTCAAGCAAAAGCATCTATGATGGCCGTTTGTGGGCTGGACTGTGGCACATGCGACATCCGGTTAATCCCGCTGGATGAGCAGGCCGCGCAAAGGGCGATCGACTGGTACAAACAGATGGGCTGGCTCAAAGAAGATGAGGGCATTGAACAGGTGCTCGAACGCAAAATGTACTGCGAGGGATGTCGCGGCAACCGCACGATCCATTGGTCAGGTGACTGCCCGATGTTGCTGTGCTGCGTGGATGAGAAGCACCTAGAACACTGCGGGCAATGCGACAAATTGTTCACTTGTCAACACGTCGAGGCCTTTGTCAGCCAAGATCCCGGTCGTCACGGCGAAGCAATCGAGCGGCTGAAGCAGATAGCACAACAAGTGGGACAAAACCAGGTCTGAAAACGATTTTCACGGCATCAGGAGGCGAATAAGGAGCTTCTGCCCGACCTCCTGGTTTCGCTGATTCCGCTACTTGGCGGGATCGTGCTGTCGTTCATAGACTTCACCTGGCTGCGCCTCATCTTGATGGCGGTCCTGGCTGCGCTGGCGTCCGTCGGGACAGGAGCAATCCGCGGGAATCTGCTCTGCAAATATTGCGAACAAGCCCGGATCGGATGTCCGGCCCTCGAACTCTTTGAACAGACTAACGAGGTAAACACCAATGCCTGAACTTCCTGAAATCTACGTTATGGCCCGCGATATGCGGAAAGAACTGGTCGGGCGCACCTTCGGCGAGATCGAAGTGCTGCAACCCAAGTGTCTCAACGTGCCGGTGGATGAGTTCAAGGCCGCGATCAGCGAAACCGAAATCCGCGACGTGACGCCGCGCGGCAAGTGGGTGCGCGTGCAACTGTCGGCCGGCTGGCTGCTGCTCTGCCTGGGGATGGGCGGCGAGATTTTGCTGACCGACCGCGATCATCTGCCGGAAAAATATCGCCTGATTTTCGACCTGCGCGACGGGGCAAGTCTCGTGGTCAACTTCTGGTGGTTCGGCTTTTCGCACTACGCCCCCACCCTCGCCGACCACAAGATGACGGCCAAACTCGGCCCTGACATGCTCGACCTGAGTCTGGATGAGTTCCGCGCGCTGCTAGCCGGGCGCAGGGGCGCGATCAAGACGTTTCTGCTCAATCAAAAGCGCATCGCCGGCATCGGCAACGTCTACGTGCAGGACCCGTTATTCCTGGCGCGCATCCACCCGCAGCGGAAAATCGACTCACTCAGCGATGCTGAAATCGTCGCGCTGTGGAAAGCCCTCCGCGAGACACTGCAGCAGAGCATCAATCAAGGGGGCAGCGCGTGGGAGCAGAACCTCTACGGTGAAAAGGGGCAATGGGACCAACGCTTTATGCACATTTTGCACCTTACGGACAACCAACCTTGCCCAGTGTGCGGAACACCCATCGAAAACATCAAGACCGGCAGCACCCGCACGCGCATTTGCCCGGTCTGCCAACCATTGTAAATGTGTCTCAAGGTATGTCGGTGGAAGACTCGTTGACCGCGCGCACCTGAGCAACGTTCCGGTGATCTACGTGCAGCACTCGGCCGCCAGACATTTGGTGAAAGGCTCGGCGGAGTGGCAACTCCATTCACAGCTTCAACCCTTACGCACCGACACGGTCGTTCACAAACAGCATGGGAACGCCTTCGAGGACACCCCGCTGGATGAAATCTTGCGGGCGCGCCACGTCACCACCGTGATCGTCACAGGCCTCGTCACACATGGATGCGTGAGGGCCACCTGTATAGGGGCACGGGAATTGGGATACAACGTGATCCTGGTCCAGGATGGACACAGCAGCTTCAGCAAAGATGCCGCAAGACTGATTGAGGAATGGAATGAGAAACTGAGCGCCAAACAGGTCGAATTGAGATCGACTTCGGAAATAACCTTTAACTAACTTAAGGAGAAAACGATGAAAAAGTTAGAGAATTGTCAATGGAAAGAAAGATGGGTCGCGCATTTGGGCTGCATCAAAGGCTGCCTGCAGTTCCTGGGGATCGACATCAGTGACGGCTGGTTATTTGGCGGGACCGGTCACGCTTTTGTGATCAATATGCACGAGGAGGTCTGTCCCAGCGGCCCGACGGCGTGGAAGACGGAAAAGCTCTTTGAATTGGGAAGGAATCTTGGCTACAAGTTTGACGGCGTCTTCGCGGTCAAGCAGCAGGAGAACTTCGCCGAAATGAAAAAACGTGCCTGGGAACACGCGCAGTATGCCATCGACCAGGGAATGCCTTGCTATGGCTGGGAGCTGGAGATTCCTGAGTTTTACGTGGTCTATGGCTATAATAAGGTAGGGTATTTCTTCTCCGGCCCCGGCTGTGACGAAGGCAAAGGCCCCAAGCCCTGGCAGGAACTAGGGGACACCGGCATCGGCGTCCTCGAGTTGTACAGCGTGTGGCCCGGAGAGGTTGCCGACGATGCAACCACGGTCAAGCAAGCCTTGACCTTTGCCTTGGAATTTGCCGTTACCCCCAACGAATGGTCGTTTGAGGGCTACAAGACCGGATTGGCAGGTTACGATAACTGGATCAACGCCTTGCAAGCAGGAAAAGCCTCGGATATGGGCACGCGCTACAACACAGGCGTGTGGCTGGAATGTCGCAAGAACGCTGTCGGCTTCCTGGAAGAAGCCAAGGGGCGGCTTGCAGGTCGCGCCGACGCATTATTTGACCAAGCGTTAGCGCACTACAGCGTTGTTTCAGAGAGCCTGGGTAAAGTCGCGGAAATCTACCCTTGGTCCTTTGAAGCATCCGACGAGGACACGTTGCCGGTTGACGATCAAAGTCGCGCAACCGTCGCGGCACTTCAGGCTGCAAAGGAAGCCGAAGGGGCCGGATTGCAAGTATTAGAGAAAATCGTGGCGGCGCTCTGACACTGCACACACCTTGACCTTGATCAATAAACAGGAGCATAGAACATGGAACCCATCATCGCTGAATTGAAGCACCAATATCACACCACACTATCGATGTATCAAGGCGTGGTCGAAGCCTGCACGGATGAAATCTGGGAGAAGAAATTTGAAGGCGCATCCTTTTTGACCTTTTGGCGCGAAGCCTACCACACCCTCTTCTGGCTGCATAACTTCCTGGGCGACAAAGATAAAACCTTCGCCATGCAACCGTTTGGCGAGGACATTGATCCCCGGACATTCACGCCGCCTAACAACATGTGTGAGCGCGCGGCCGCCCTCGAATACGCGGCGCAAACCCAGGCTCGCATCGATGAAATTTTCGACGCAATGACACGCGATGAATTGACTGGACCCGACCATTATGATGAGAGTGATTTCCGAAACGTTTATCATCGCCTGATGTACGGGCTATTTCATGGACAATATCACATTGGCCGGCTGGCGGCATATCTGGATCAAGAGGGCATTGAGAGAAGTTACTGGCAGGGATAAGGAGGAATGGCACTTCGCCATCTATCTGGACGCCTGAACCTGTCACGAAAGGTTCACAATCGCCATATAGCTCTTGGACATCCTCTTGACTTTGGACCTTCGACTTTGAACTTTAGACTATAGACAAGGAGACTGTGACAATGACAAACGATATGTTGACCTATTACACCCAACCCGGCCCAATGACCGATCCCGGCCCTTACTCACACCTGTTCGACGGCCTGCCCACCGACATTCCATCCCTGGTGAAGACCCTGCAAGGCGTGATGGTCCACATCTTCTGGGCAGAGCAGTACGGCCTCCAACTCACCGACGAGCGCAAGGCCGAAGTGAATCTACGCTACGTGGACAAGCAACTGGCGCGCATCCTAGAACTGGACGACGAGCCACTCACCGAGGCGCGTCCCAATGAACACAAACTCGTCGGCAACTGCCGCGACTTCTCCGTGATGCTAACCGCCATCCTGCGACACCAGGGCGTCCCGGCACGGGCGCGCTGCGGCTTCGGCACGTATTTCATTCCCAACCACTACGAGGATCACTGGGTGTGCGAGTATTGGAACGCAGCGCAATCCCGCTGGGTTCTGGTGGATGCGCAGCTCGACGTGCTGATGCAAGATGCCCTCAAGCTGGACTTCGATCCGCTGGACACGCCGCGTGACCGCTTCATCGTCGGCGGGGATGCGTGGCAGCTCTGCCGGAGCGGCCAGGCCAATCCCGACGACTTCGGCATCTTCGACATGCACGGCATCGAGTTCGTACGCGGCGACCTGCTGCGCGACTTCCTGGCGTTCAGCAAAGTCGAAATCCTGCCATGGGACGGCGGCTGGGGCTACATGGTCGAACTTGCACCGGAGCAAGTCGAATCCACCTACGCGCTGATGGACCGCGTCGCCGCGCTCACCCTGGCGGACGACTTCACCGCCATCCGCGCGCTGTACGAGGAAGACGCGGACTTCCATCCACCGGCGGAGTGGTAACCCAACAAGACCTGTCAGGTTTCGGAAAACCTGACAGGTCTCAACCGAGAAGGAGCATAACGATGAAACACGAAATCGGTATCACGCAACCATCCTACCTGATCGAGGATTGGCCGGGTAAGTATGACGTATTCTCGTGGCTGGAATACGTCATCACCGTGCCCAATCCCATCTTCCTGGTGACCACGCGCAAGGCCAACGGCGCGGCGAACGCCAACCTGCACGCCTGGGGCTTTTTGGCGGGTGAAGGCGAACACTACTCGTCGCTGCTGGCGATGCTCAATGACACGCACACCTACGCCAACATCTTGCGCGAGGGCGAATGGTGTCTCAACTTCCCCTCGGTCGATCTGCATCCGCAGTGCTCCGAGACCATCGCCTGCAACGGACCGGACAACGACGAGATCGCCGACGCCGGTCTGACGGCCGAACCCGCGCAGACCGTGCAGGCGCCGCGCATCGCCGAGTGCGCCATCAACGTGGAGTGCAAGCTCGCCTGGCATCGCCCTCTGTATGAGGGCAGCCGATGGCACCTGTTCCTGGGGCACGTGCAGCACGTCGCAATGACCGAGGCCGCGATGGCTGTGACGCCGGAGCAGCGCATCGAAAATCTGAGGCTGATGTACAACGTGCGCGGCACCGTCAACCCGCTCAACGGCAACTTCTACGGGCCAAACACGCTAGGCCTGCTCAACAAAGTGCTCCGTGTCACGCCAGACGTGCCGGGTGTCAACCAAACCTGATCAATATCAAGGAAAGGAATACTATGACAAGCAATACGGATTACCTCATTAGCCAGATGCGCGTGTTGACCATGCGCGAACAGACATTCTTCTACGTCGCCTGCCCACCGACACCAATGCCTGCGCTCGACGAAGAGCTTAGCCGCTTGATGCCATTGCTAGGGGCAGCGCAGGAAGAGACGCACATCACCGGTGACGCGCCGATCATCGTCCGTTACTTCCCTACCGGCGAAGCGGACCTCTACGTGATGGAGGCCGGCGTCCCGGTCAAACCCGGCACACAGCCTGCCGGTGAAGCGCAGGTGAAGACCCTGCCACCCTATCGCTGTGCGGCGCTCCTCTACTGGGGCAGCCTGGAACACATCGCGGAAGCCTATGGCGCGCTGAACCAGGCCATCAAAGAAGCCGGGCTGGAGCAGACTGGCGAAGGCCAGGAATGGTACTACCATTTCGAGGGCGATGCTTCGCCGAACAACCTCATCGGACTACACTTGGAAATCCGGTAACATCCTGAAAACCCCAAAGGTCTCAGAGACCTTTGGGGGCTCCGGTACACATTTTGGAGGAATAGAGTATGTCAACGATCAAAAGAATCCCTACCCCCTTCAGTTATGCCTCGGCGGTCGTGGCCGGGGAGTACGTTTTCCTGGGACTGCATCGCGGTTTTGGGGAAACTTTCACGGAACAGCATGAGGACATATTCAAACATCTCGAAAAAACGCTGGCTGACCTCGGACTGACTCTCGCCCACCTGGTAAAGGTCAATGTCTGGCTCAAAAACATCAAAGATTTGCCCGAAATGGAGCGCCTGTTTAACAACCATTTTGCCAAAGACGAATTTCCAGCAAGGATGACGGCAACGACGGAATTCATCGACGACGATTGCCTGCTTATGATTGATGGCATCGCCTACAAGGCCAACGCGGGAGGTCAGGATGATTGAGTTACCAGAAGCCATCGTCATTGCGCGGCAAATGGATGCCACGCTCAAAGGCAAATGCATCGTTGCGGGCGACCGGGGCAACACCTCGCACAAGTTCGCCTTCTCCAACGGCACCTCCGAGGAATACGCCGCGATATTCAAGGATCAGACAATCGGTCAAAGTACGGCGCACGGCATGTCCATTTTGACCGAGATCGGCGCGGATCACACGCTGGTACTCGGCTGCGGCGGCGAGCGCATCCTCTTCCACGAAAGTACGCAAACGCTACCCAAAAAATGCCAGCTTTTTCTCCACTTCGATGGCGACGCTTACCTGACCGTTACCGTCTCCGGCTGGGGTAATACACTTCTCCTGCCGCGCGCCGAGGCCGGCCAACACCAACACGTTCAGGAAGACCGTATCACGCCACTGGACGAGGCTTTCACCTGGGACCACTTCCGCCAACTGTTCGAATCGCTAGCAGAGAACAGCAAAGCCAGCCTCAAGTACTTCATCATCAGCGAACCGGGCGTATGGGGCATCGGTAACGGGTGCTTGCAGGACATCCTCTTCCACGCAAGGCTCCACCCGAAGCGGCGCGCTGTCGAAACGTCGGAAGATGAACGACGCGCACTGTACACCAGCATCCGCGAGACGTTGCAGCGCATGGTCGATCAAGGTGGGCGTCACGATGAAGTTGATCTGTACGGGCAACCCGGCGGCTACCAACGCATCCTGTACAGCAAGACTGTGGGTGAACCCTGCCCCAACTGCGGCGCGCCCATCGAAAAAGCGGCCTACCTGGGCGGCAGCATCTACTTCTGCCCGGAGTGCCAGACCGACTGAATCCTAACCACGAATCTACACGAATTCACACTAATTTTCTTCCATTTGTGAAGATTAGTGAAGATTCGTGGTTTATCTTCTGAGGAGGAATGTAATGTACACTGTTCAAACCATCGAAGTCATTCTCAGCGTACCCTCCATCGAGGAGACGGGCGCCTGGTACGAAGGGCTGGGATGGCGCACGCATATGGACACCTTCGACAAAGACGGGCGCTGCCTTTTCGGCAGCGTCACCCGCGATGTTGACAAAGACGTCGAGCAGGGAGAAAATCTGTCCACCGCGATCAACCTGAGTCGGTTTGCGGGAGACCCTGGCGACTATCACAATGACCACGCCAACTTCACAATCTTCATCGCTGTCGATGACGTGAACTCCGTCTATGCCACAGCCGTCGAAAACGGCATCTACACCGGCCCCGCGCCGGAGACCCAATTGTGGGGCGGGAAAACGCTGTCCATCCAAGACCTCAACGGGTTCCATCTCACGTTTTACCAACAGGTGGAAACCCCTACCCTGGCGGAAGTCAGGCAGCGCTTTGAAAAAGCGCAAACCAACTGAGTTACCCAATCCAACTGCGATCACAGACTATCTGACTATTTGACTATCTGACTCTCTGACTAACGACTTTTTTCGGGGGACTCTATGCGTGTCAATGACTGTGTTCAATGTGAAACCTTTCCCTGCGCCGACGTGCGCCACGAGTGCTACCGCGTGCCCGACATCGAGATCGATCCCGCAACGGTCTCCCTCATCCTGATCTCCGAGGACGCACCTGAAAATCCCGACGACTATTACTACGCCGAAGGCGATCCGTTCTTCCAGCAGACCACGGTGATGGCGTTTAGTGACGCGGGGATCGAAGTCACATCCATCCAAGACCTGCTCGACATGGGCGTCTATTTCACCACCGCCGTCAAGTGTGGCAAAACGGGCTACGGGATCAAAACCGCCACGGTGAAGACCTGCTCCGCCCTGTTGGAGCAGGAACTGGCGCTGTTCCCCAACGTGAAGGCGTTCCTGTTGATGGGCGACGTGGCGATCAAAGCCGTCAACGCCATCGCCAGACGCGCAGGGGAGGCGCGCGTCATCCCTGCCGGTTCGACGTACAAACTGCGCGGGCCGGCCTACGACTTCCGTGGCAGACGCGCCTTTCCCTCGTATCTCCAGGCCGGACCGAGCTTTGGCATCGAGAAGACCAAACGCGCGATGATCGCCGAGGATATTGCAGCGGCGATGCAGATCATTCAGGGGGAACCAAATGGTTAACTACCGCATCATCGAACGCCCGGCCTTCGACGTCCTGGGCAAAAAGGGTTGGATCGCCGAACAGGATGATTTTGGCCGCGTCTGGGAACAATGCAAAGCAGAAGGCGTGTTTGCCATCTTCGAATCCCTCACCGGCTGGAAACCCGGCCCGCAGACCAACGGCCAAACGTTGGGCATCTCGCGCGTGGAAAACGACCCCACCAACCGTGAATTTGACTACATGGTCGCCGTGGAAGTTCCGCCGGGCGTCACCCACCCCAACCTGGAACACTACCAGGTGTCAGCCTCTCAATGGGCCGTCTTCGAGTGCCACGGCAAAATCCCGGAGGCCATCGTCGAGGCCGAGATGTTCGCTTTTATGGAGTGGCTGCCCGCCTCGAACTACGTCCACGCCCTCGCACCGGAGATGGAAGTCTACTATCCCGGCGAGAGCAACGACGACTATTACTGCGAGTTCTGGCTACCGATCACGCCGAAGGTCTGAGCAAATATACCATTTCGGAGTATAATGAAGCAAATACACCTCGCTGTGGTCGGTCTCCCGACCGTGCCACTTTTGGATAAATCGGTTATAGTGTGGGAGGAAAACGATGTACAGGCAGCTATCGGGATTTTGGCGTCATGGGTGGCGCGCCGTCAGCGCCGTTAAGGACAAGGAACTTCATTACTGGAGCAGGTGGATGCGCGGCATCTTCGTGCTGCTGCTTTTACTAGCGACCGGCGGCTGGACAGCGCCGGTCGCTGTTATTGCCGCGCCATCGACGCCTGCCGATGGCGCAATCTTTGACATCACCTGGTCGACAAGCTGCGAGACGCCGCCCGCCGAGGCCGTGACCGCGCTTGACTACGCCGCCGGCCTGTGGGGGACGTGGATTTCTTCCACCGTGCCCATCTCCGTGACCGTCTGCTGGACGCCCACGCCAAGCGGTGGAGATGCGCTGGGAACCGGCATGCCAACCGGGTACATCGGCAACTTTCCCGGCGCGCCCCTGGTGAACACAGCCTACCCTATCGCATTAGCCAACGCCCTCAGCGGCAGCGATCTGGATCCCATGCGGGTGGATATGACCTTACAATTCAAGTCGGATATTGCATGGTCTTTTATAACAACGACAACGCATCTACCCGCCCTCACCGACGGCGAAGACTTCGTCGCCGTCGCGTTGCACGAGCTGGCCCACGGCCTGGGTTTTATTGGCAATATGTATGAAAGCTCCGGTGTCGGCTTTTGTGGCGATGGACTGTGGGGTCCCCTCTATCCCTGCCCCACCCCCTACGACCGGTTCGTGGTAGATGGCACCGGCGTCCCACTACTGGATTATTACGCCGCCAACGACCGCTACGCGCTGGCGGCGCGGCTCACCGGCGACGCGCATTTCGGCGGCCCTAATGCTGTCGCCGTGTATAGCGACTCGCTGAGGCTCTACACACCTGCGCAATGGCAATGGGGTAGTAGCCTTTCCCATCTCGACCAGACCACGTTCCAGGGCAGCCCGAACCGGCTGATGACGCCCAGCTACAGCGGCGTGACGCGCCATCCCGGGGCAGCAACGTTAGGCATCTTCCAGGATATGGGCTGGCTGCGCGCCGATGGCGTCCCCAACGTCGTCACATCCGGCCCGTGGATCGTGGGCGCGGGCCAGGTCGTCACGTTGACCGGCGACCTCGTCTGGTCGAGCTACGCCGGGCAGCCGGTCACCTACACCTGGACAGCGGCGGAGCACATCACGGTCACCCACCCCGGCCTGGCTGCCACAGACAGCGTCACCTTCACCTGGGATACGCCGGGTGAAAAGCGGATCACACTCACCGCCACGGATGGCGCGGCGTCAGCCTCTGCTGTGCGCGCGACACTCGTCTACAGTGTGGGCGTGAGTGGCCTCGCGCAAGGTGATACGAACCACGCCTACACCTTCGACGCCGTCATCTCGCCCGAAATCTCCAGCTTCCCCATCACCTACACCTGGGAAGCGACCGACAAAGCCTCTATCGTCCATGCCGACCTCTACCAGACCAGCGACAGCTCCACCTTCACCTGGACTATGCCGGGCACCAAAACCATCACCGTCACCGCCGCCATCGCCGGAGCGGTGACGTATGACGTCCACGAGATCAACATCGAAGGTCTGGTGTTGGACAAGCATATCTTCCTGCCCCTTGTACTGCGGCAATAAGGAGTGTTATTAATGAACAGTCGAAAACCATCAACCTGGGTCATAGCAAGCGTTGTATTGATTATCGCTGGCGGGCTGGTACTGCTACCCGGCGCGACACCGCGCCTCGCACTGGCGCAGCCACCGCTTGAACCCGAAGCCCCGCCCGCCATCAACGCCATCACCGATAGCAGTACGCCTACTTCGATCACGAAAGACGCAGATGGCCACACCGTCTGGACCTACGAGTATCCCAGTTCCTGGTGCGTGATGTATTCACGCATCCGCTGGCCCTTCAACCTCGGCACGCAGGATCCCAGCGATTTAAGCGAGACGACCATCACCCTCTCCTTTGGAGAAGAACCCTACGTCCTCGACGAGGATGGTAATCCCCGCTACACTGATCCCACCTGGGCTGTGGCGCTCAACGGCGATCCCGGCCCATGGACGGATGGCGCCTTCACCGGCGAGTGGAACATCATCGGTGCGGTCGGTACGACACCGACGTGGCCCTATGCTGTCCCGGTAGAGCAGGAAGTCTCCTTCGATTACACTGAATTGATTGACGGCGAGAACAATCTCTGGTTCCAGCAGCAGGACTTCTGCAACTGCACAGACATGGAGGATTGCGCCTGTACCTGCTACGAGCTAACCAAGCTAAAATTACGCGCGTATGTCGACTTGAGTATCAAAGGCAAATCGCCCGCACCTGACACGCGCAACGTCTGGCCTGACCAGGGCAAAAAAGCGCAGGATTCCGATATCCGCGTTACGTTTACCACACTGGTTTCTCCCACCACCGTCAACAAAGAAACATTCCAAGTCTACTACTTGGACAAAGACGTGAACAAGATTTTCGCAGACGGCGACGTCAAGCGCCTCTCCGATACGGAGTACGTCTTCGTCCCCAACACGAAACTCTTGCCGGGTGTCAAATACTTCGCGCAGGTGTGGGGCGCAAACGACGCTCACGCCTACAATCGCGACAAATGGGTGCAAGACCTCAACGGTGGTCCGCTGGAAGACGGGGATATTTGGAGCTTCTGGACGCTACCCGATCTCGAGGTCACGATCAAGCCGGTGCAGGTTTTGGAGAATATGGCGCTCATCGTCAACAAACCCACCGTGCTGCGCACCTACATCCGCTGGGATGCGCCCGAAGATGTGTTCTGGAAACACGTCGCACCTAACGTGGAGATAGAAGACCTGTCGATAGTGTGGGTCTCCACCGGTGGCGACGACACCGGCGCGCAATACTGGCGCAACACCAGCGGAAACTGGCTGCCAGAGTACAACGCCACGACCGCGAAACACAAGCGTGAGTATCGCGAGTTCACGCGAGAGGAAGAAAGCTACGACAACTGGGATCGCTGGTTCAGCAAGGATAGTATCAACTTTTTCGGCTTCACACCCGTGGACAACGGCAGCTACCAACTCACGGCGCGCGTGTTGGTGAAGGACAGCCGGGGCCGCTCGCACCCCTTCATCGGGCGGACCAGCGCCGACACGGTGTCCACATCGCCCTTCAACCTGTACTTCAAAGCGATGGCAGTCGGCGCAGATTACGGCAAAACCGGCACGGTGGATCTATCGACCCCCATCTACAGGAGCCTGCGCGGCGTCAAAGCCGTCTACCCCGTTTCCGCAGTCACCTTTGATGCTCCTGCCAGCGCGACGCCATACTACACGCCCACCACCTCACTCTGGCTATTCGACTGGAAAACGGAGCCGGGCAGAGGCTGGCCCAAGGAATACCTGCTTGAAGAACTGAGCCGCCTGTGCCTCCGCACCACCGGCTGCCGCGCGATGGTCGGCTTTGCCCCAACCGGCTGGATGGCGGATGACGGCCTGACGCTGCCGGAGGATGCACCGCGCGGCGCGCTGGTCAAAAACGACGTCAGCCCGGCCAGTTGGCTGGTGATGGCCCACGAAATTGGTCACCTGGCGCGCTTCGAGCATATCGCGGAACCCTCCGGCGAGGGGTACTACGTAGCGCGGCGGCAGAACCGGCAGTATTCCATTTACCACGATGTCTTTGACTTTATGGACGAAGACCCCATCCAGGCCGCCAACAAGAACCTGTGGATTTCCAACTGGCACTACATCTCGCTGGGCTTGTGGAGCGGCGCGTGGCGCACACAAACAACGATGGCGACCACCTCTGCTGACTCACTGCTGTTGGTCGCCGGCGCGATCACGCCTACAACCGGTGAAACGACGCTGCTCCCCTGGTATCAGATGGACGCCGGGACGTGGACGGCGCCCGATCCCGGTCCCTACCAAGTTACTTTCCTGGATGCGAGTGATCAAGAAATCCTGGGCTATACGCGCTCCTTCAGTGTGAGTGGTGAACTTCAACCGGCCGGGAGTGCCCCGCTGCTGGTGGAAGGCCCAGCCCCCTTCGCTTTCCTCACACCCTATCCCGCCGCTACCGCCAAAGTTCAGATTCAGCGGATTACCGATACCGCTGTGCTGGCCGAGGTCATCCCCGCCGCCAATCCGCCCACGGTGACGATCCAACCACCACCCGCCGTCTGGACTGGCCCACAGGCTCTTACCTGGGATGCCACCCCCGGCGCGACCTACTTCGCGATGGATGTCTCCACCGATAACGGCACGACCTGGAAGGCACTGGCGCTCGATCTGATCACGCCGACCTACACGCTCCAGACCATCGCACTGCCCAACACCACTGAGGCGTTTATCCGCGTAGCGGCTACTAACGGCTTACGCACCACCACGGCCATTTCCGGCCCTTTCACCATCGACAACCCGCCGCTCGTCAGCTACGTTGACCCGCCTGACGGCGCAACGGACGTCGGTGTGAACACGCCTATGGAAGCCGGATTCCGCGACGCGATGGCCCCGGCAAGCATCCATACCGGCACATTCACCCTCACCGGCGACCCGTGGGGCACCGTCCTGGGGAGCGTGACCTACGACACGGCAACCCATGCGGCCATACTCACCCCCATCGTCCCGCTGGCCTACGCCACACGCTACACAGCAACCTTGACCACCGGCATCCAAGGCGAGGACAGCGAGCCTCTGCCCATCACGCACACCTGGACCTTTACCACCGAGTTGGACACGGCCCCGCCGACGCCCGTCGTGGTTTCTCCCCAGGAAGGCGCAATGGCTGTGCCCTGCGACGCCGTTTTAGCCGTCAGTTGGGACCGCGCAGTGAACGCGGGCACGCTCACCACAGAGACCTTCGTCCTGACGACGACGTCCGGGACGCCGGTGAGTGGTACCGCGGCCTACGACGCTGCGACTCGCACGGCCACTTTCACACCCGCCACCGCCCTGCTGACCGACACGCTTTACATTGCCACACTCAAGGCTGGGATTGCCAGTACCGGCGGGTACACAACCACCGGGGACTTTGCCTGGGCCTTCACCACTGGGCGCACGCCCGGCGGCACGCTCGCCCTCACCGGCAGTTACACCGATTGGGGGCAAGATACCGATGGCGACGGCCTGTATGAGCACCTCGTTATCCGCGTGGGCGTACAGGTCACGGAGACCGGCGACTACGTCCTGAGCGGCTCGCTGGTGTATACAGACGGCGGCGAGATCGCCTGGACCTACATCACCCCCGCGCTGACGGCCGGCGTACACTTCCTCGACCTGGCCTTCGACGGGACCGCTATCGGCGGGCACAACACAGACGGCCCATTCGTCCTCACCGACCTGACCCTGACGCGCACAGATGGAACCACCGAAGTTCCTCCATCCACATCGCAACACGACGCCTATCGCACCTTCACCTATCCCATCGATCGTTTCCCAGCCCCGCTGCGCTTCGGCGGCTTGCCCGATGTGCTACTCATCCCTGGTATAACGACCCTCAATGCTTTCAATGTCCACGATTACATGCAGCACATCACCCGCACCAGTGAGCAAATCAGCTACACGGTGATGCTCAATACCAATCCCCAAATGGACGTAGCGTTGCAATCGTCGGGTGCAGTGGTCCTCACGCCTGAAACATACTGGCAAGGCAACACCCTCGTCACCATCCGCGCCAGCGACGGCGTTTACGCGGTGCAAGACACCTTCGAAGCCGCCGTCGGTTGGCCCTACACGGTCTATCTACCGCTGGTCTTGCGGAACTATGGTGGCGCAAGTGTCGCAGCGGCGCGCGATGCGTGGATCACCAAGTTCACCGACGATTTCGAATCCGACACCATCAGCTGGAGCCGCTACTCGTGGACGTACAAAGAAGGCGATCCGCCACCGGGAGGTTTTGGGTCGTATAAATGGGACATCAACGAATGTCGCGCCTACGCCGGGCAACAGAGCGCGTGGGCTTACGGCGGCGGCGACGATGGCGAACTCCTATCCTGTGGCGCGTCGTATCCCGACACCTATTCGTTAGGCACGGAGATGTACCAAGCGATGCCCATCAACCTCAAATACGTCGCCAAAGGCGAATACAGCGCCAAAGTGTGGACCAACCTGGCACCGGACGACGAGCTTTGTCTCAAAGTGGCGGTTATCGAGTCGGGATATTGTTTTGATAGCTGGCCGGTCGGTGATTATTACGGTGTCTGCCGCACCGGCGCGACAAACGGGTGGGAAGACCTGACCCTCGACATGGCCAATGTTCCCACACTCGGCAACGTGCTGGGCCAGGAGCATGTGTGTGTGCAAGTCGGTTTTGAGGCAGATACTGGCGACTCGCGCCCCGAAGGCGCTTACGTTGATGACGTGAGCCTACGCATCTGCCCGGAGGGAGTGACCGATAACTGCGCCGGATCGGCAGGTGTGGCCCCACTCACAACCACGCCCCTAGTCGCGGGGAACATCGGCGGCTACCCGGAGGCCGTCGATGAAGTGGCGCTGGCGGTCGATGACGCCGGGCACGTGTACGCGCTTTGGACGGGGAAGCTCAACCCTGCATTCGACGACTACGTCTTCTACAGCAGTTCCGCCAACGGCGTTAACTGGACGCCGTATCAAATCCTCAGCTATTGGGGCGGACGTGAACCGCAGATCGCTGTGGATAACGTTCACGGGCGCGTTCACCTCGCCTATGCTAACGACGACGGCATTGTCCACCGCATCGTCGAGGACGGCGTTATCTCCGCTCCGGAGATTGTCGCGCCACGGCGAACCTACTACCTGCCCGACTTCAACCTGCCCTCCGGCGGCGTGGCCTGGCCGAGCCTCGCCGTCGCCGAGCAAACGGGCGACGCTTATCTGATTTGGCGCGAAGCGTACTATGCGCGCGTCTATGATGAACAGTTTGGCGTCACATATCCGCTGCGCTACAAGACATGGCACGCGACCGGGAACGAGGAACGAGGCTGGAGCGCACCGCTGCGCAAGATCAACGACGAGGACACCTTCTACTCCACCATCGTCGCCGCGCCGGACGGACAGGCGATGCTGGCCTGGTTCCAACAGTGGGAGCAATCACTGGGCGACGCAACCACAGCGGGAGATCCCATCGTTGCGCGCACGGCCTATGGGACGGAGCCGGGCAGCTTCCCATTGCGCCAGGCCACCCACGATCTCTATATCCTGCCGCAACGCGATGAATCCATCGTGCTGGCCTACTCCGGCGGCGATGACAGCTTCGTGCTGGCCTCCGACCACTTTATGTGGCCCGGTCACTCCCTCGTCTACCGCTACGTGTGGAAGGACGGCGCGTGGTCCGGACCGCTGGACGTAGCAGAGAACACCTCCGGCTGGGGCGTGCCGACCTACGTCGGCGCGGCGGCAGATACATCGTTGATTCGCTACATCTACAACGACAACTACGTGCTGACAATGCGCACGGAGACAACCGGTGTTCTCGGCCCGGAGCAAACCGTCGCCAGCTACCTGACCGCGCGCGGGTACACAATGACCGGTTCCCCGCTGGCCTACTTCACCGACGCGGCCGGTGGGCTACATATGGTGATCTCTGGAGAAAAGAACAGCGTGGCGGGGTTCTACTACGTGCAGCCGTAGACAAGCACACGAGTACGCACGAGCAAAATATCACGTTTTGGGGTACAATAAAACTGAAAACAAAGGAAGTTTAGTCAGGAGACATACCATGTATGAGACAATCGCCTTAAAATTGCAGGTCTCTCCCGAGGAATTGGAACGTGAAAGTTTACGTTTGTTCCTACGTCACCAAATGCGCCTGATCGAGTCGCAACTGTTCAGCCTAGCGCACAAGTATGGCGTGCGCACCGTCGTTGAGCTTGATCATCTAGTGCAAAGCGGCGCACTTCACGAAGACGATGCCTTTGAAGATTATTTTGAGTTCGATTACCTGGAAGCTACCCGTGACACATTGCGTGAATCCTTACGTGAGCTAGCATGAACCCACTGGAAACGCTCCAACGCATCGCTGAAGTTGAGTTTGCAGCCATCGTCGCGCAAACCGACTTACTCGGTGTCAAATTGCGTGTACTTTTAACCGACACCAGCTATGTCGATGTATGGGCCTCACGCAAATTACAAGGGCGATTTGGGATGCACTGGGAACGCAGACACCTGGATGGAGGTATTTATCGCTACGACAACTTTCCCGATACCGAGTGGGCGGCGGTTTCGACTTTCCCTTTTCACTTTCACAATGGTGACCAAGAAAATGTTATCGCAGCTCCATTTGCTTCATCCCTCGAACAGGGATTCCGAGATTTTATGAATTTTGTCCATCAAACCCTCGCGACTTCGCCTTCACGATCCCGGTAAGGGCAGTGCCGAATGCCATAGGTCTGGTTGCCAGTAACACGAAACTTGGCGGGAGGTCAATGACCTCCCGCCATACCTTATCAATCCGACTCTGCAGCCCCCTCCGTTCAATGGTTTATTGACAAATAGAACATTCGTGCTATATTCTCACTTGTAACCTAGCGACGAACAAACCCTGCAGGTTGAACAACCCAATCATCCACCCAACCACCGATATTGAAAATGCTCGCGCCGGATTGTGATCCGCCTTAAGCGTTGCGATACGGTTTTTTTGAAGGAGCGCCACGATGTCAAAAAGTGCTACCGAAACCATACTTTCCGCCTTCCTCCCCCCCGTCCGCGACTGGTTCGCGGAGACTTTTGGAGAGCCGACACCGCCGCAGGCGCAGGGCTGGCCCGCGATCCAGCGCGGCGAGCATACGCTCATCCTCGCGCCCACCGGCTCCGGCAAAACGCTCTCCGCCTTCCTGTGGGGGATTGACCAGCTTTTCCGAGAGCTTAACGAATCGGCGAATAGCGAATTACGAATTGCGAATTGCAAATCGTCTGCTGATGAACAACCACCCACAACCAGTGAAGGCGTCCGGCTAGTCTACATTTCTCCGCTGAAGGCCCTCAACAACGATATCCATCGCAACCTTCGCGTGCCGCTGGCGGGCATCCGCGTCAAGGCCGACGAAATGGGCATCGATCTCCCGCACATCCGCGTGGCGGTCCGCTCCGGCGACACCCCACAGCGCGACCGGCGCGCCATGCTGCGCGAACCACCGCACATCCTCATAACCACGCCGGAATCGTTCTACCTGCTGCTCTCCAGCCCCAAAGCGCGAGAGATGTTCCGCACCGTCCACACCATCATCGTGGACGAAATCCACACGCTCGCCGGAAACAAACGCGGCGTCCACCTGGCCCTCAGTCTCGAACGGCTGCAACACCTGGCGGAGAACCCCATCCAGCGCATCGGCCTCTCCGCGACGATTGAGCCGCTGGACGAGGCCGCGCGGTTTTTAGGCGGATACGAGTGGCGGGAAGAATCAAGAATCATGAATCATGAATCAGCGAATCAGCGAGTCAATGAACTCCTCCCTCCCCCAAAAACTCCCACATCCCCACACCTCCACACTCCCACACGCCTTCTCTCCCCCCGCCCCGTCACCATCATCGACGCTGCCTACAAGAAAGCACTGGATTTGCGAGTCGTGACGACGGTCGATGACTTCCGCAATCTGCCCGGCGACTCGGTGTGGCCGTCCATCATCCCACGCGTGCTCGACCTGATCCGCGCGCACAGGACGACGCTCGTCTTCACCAACAACCGCCGTCTGGCGGAGCGCGCGGGCGACTATCTAAACGAGCAGTGGGCGGCCGAAGCCTCCGGAAAGGCCACCGGCCTCATCAAAGACGGTACCGCTACCGGCATCGGGTTGATGGCGACGGGCGATGGGACGCGCGCCGGCCCCGTCCGCGTGCATCACGGCAGCGTCGCCAAAGAGACACGCCTGGAAATCGAGCGCCAACTCAAGGCCGGGGAACTGCCCGCGCTGGTAGGTACCTCGTCGCTGGAACTCGGCATCGACATCGGCGCAATAGACCTAATCGTACAACTGCAAAGCCCTAAGTCCGTCTCGCAAGGCTTGCAGCGCGTGGGCCGCTCCGGCCACCTCGTCGGGCAGACGAGTGTGGGCCGCATCTTCCCCACCCACCGTGAGGATGTGGTGGAAGCGGCCGCCATCGCGGGTGGAATGCTACGCGGCGCCGTCGAGCCGACCTACACCCCGCGCCACCCGCTGGACGTACTGGCCCAGCAAATCGTGGCGATGGTGTCGGTTGAAACCTGGGACGCGGATGCATTGTTCGGGCTGGTGCGCCAGGCCTACGCCTACACCGATCTCACCGCGCGCGCGTTCCAGACGACGTTGGAGATGCTCGCCGGGCGCTACCCGAGCCAGGCGTACCGCGAGCTGCGCGCCCGGTTGGACTGGGATCGCGTGAACAACAAGCTGGCGGCGCTCCCCGGCTCACGGATGCTGGCGCTCATCAATGGCGGAACCATCCCCAACACCGGTGCGTTCGGCGCGTACCTTGCCGATGGCAAGACCAAACTCGGCGAGTTGGACGAGGAATTCGTCTTCGAGACGCGCATCGGCGACACGTTGATGCTCGGTTCGCAGGTCTGGCGCGTGCTCGATATCGATGAGAACCGCGTCACCGTGACCGAAGCGCCCGGCGCAATCCCCCGGATGCCCTTCTGGCGCGGCGATTTCCCCTGGCGGCCCTACGAACTCGGCCAGCGTGTCGGCGCCTTCCGCCGGGCTGTGGCCGAGAAACTGGAAGCCTTGCGCCGCGACCTGGGCCTGCCGGATGACACGCCGTTCAAAGATATTTTGGATGCTTACCACAGAGACACAGAGGACATAGAGAAAGATCAAAAAAATCTCCGTGCTCTCCGTGTCTCCGTGGTGAATCTCTTGTCCCGGCTCCAGAAAACCTACGCCCTGGACACGAACTCGGCCTGGAACACGCTCGACTACCTCGCCAGCCAGCTCGATCAAACCGGCGCGCTCGCCACCGACCGCAGCGTCCTGGTGGAAGTCTTCGACGACGCCCTGGGCGACCCGCGCATGGTCGTTCACTCACCGTTCGGCGGGCGCGTCAACGGTCCGTGGGGGCTGGCGCTGGCAGGCGCCTTGCGCGAACGCACAGGGGTCAATATCGAAGTGGAAACCAACGACGACGGCATCCTGCTGCGATTGCTCGATAGCGAAGCCGAATTCCCGCTGGACGTCGTGACCGAGATGGGGCCGCAGGAGGCCCGCGAGCGCATCCTACGCGAACTGCCCGACTCGGCGGTGTTCGGCGCGCGCTTCCGCCAGAATTCGGCGCGTGCGCTGCTCTTGCCGAGCGTCGGGCGTGGCAAACGGACGCCGTTCTGGCTCCAAAGACTGCGCGCCAAAGAACTGTACCAGGTCGTGCGCAAATTCGACGATTTCCCCATCGTCGCCGAAACCTACCGCGACTGCCTGCAAGACGTGCTCGATCTGCCGCACCTCGAAGAAGTCCTCGGCGGCATCCAGCGGGGTGACATCACCGTGACCGTGATGGAATCGCGCGCCCCTTCGCCTGTAGCGGAAAGCTTGATGTTCAACTTCATCAGCACGCGTATGTACGAGTGGGACACGCCCAAAGCCGAACAGCAGTTGCAGCAACTAGCGATCAACCGCGATCTGCTGCAAGACTTGCTCAAAGATGTGGCGCTCGATGAACTACTGCGTCCCGAAGCCGTCGACGCCGTCCGTGGCCGGTTGCAGCACACGCTACCCACGGCATGGGCGCGCACCGAGGCGGAACTTGCCGTCCTACTCCAGCAGATGGGCGACCTCTCACCCAGCGAAGTCGCGCAGCGCACGATGGTCGATCCCTCAAGCTGGATCGCGCACCTGACCGGCGAAAGGCGCGTGATCGGCATGGACATCCCGACCGCGACGAAGCCCGAATTTCGATGGGTGTTTGCGGAATATCAGGCGGATTATGTTGCGGCGTTTGCGTCCGCCACAACGCCTGCCGATAAATCAGCAGGCTACACCATCACGCCCGATGAATCGGGCTTGCCGGAAAAAGTCTCCTCAAGCCCCCTTCAGGGGGCGCGATCCAGCCCGGCGATCAATCGCCGGGCGGCAAGCCGTTGCATCCTCGAACGTTTCCTCAGTTACGCCGGCCCGGTGACACTGGACGCCATCCGCGCACGCTACGCTTTCCCGGTGGACTGGCTAGAAGCGGAACTCGACCGCTTGATTGAGAAACGAGAACTCGTCCACGGGCATTTTACGCCGCAAGCCGAGGACACCCCGGCGGCGGAAGCCGAATTCGTGGATCGCCGCGCGCTGGAGCAGATTCACCGCCGCACGCTGAGTATCCTACGACAAGAAGTGCAGCCTGTCCCCTTCACTGTCTACGCAGATTTTCTGGCACGCTGGCAAAACGTAATCCCCCCCTCAGTCCCCCCAATAGGGGGGGAAGAAATCTCCCCCCCAGTGAGGGGGATTAAGGGGGGGAGCTTAGTCAAAATTCTCCAACAACTGCGCGCCTTGCCGGTCGTGGGCCGCATCTGGGAGCGCGATGTGCTGCCGCTACGTCTTCCCGACTACCACCCGGCGGATCTCGATGCGCTCTGCAACAGCGGCGACCTGGTGTGGGTTGGCTCCGGCGGGACGGATCCGCGCTATGGACGCGTGCGCTTCCTGTTCCGGGGTGAAGGCCACAGCTACCTTGAATCACCGGATACGAGCGCGCTCGGCGAGCAGGCACAGACGGTCTACGACTTCCTCAACTCCGAGGGCGCGGTCTTCTTCAACGATATTGGCGAGGCGCTGGAGCTCGAAGAGGCCGTTGTGGAATCCGCCCTCATCGAGCTGGTGCTGGCAGGCCTGGCGACCAACGACAGCCTCGAAGCGATGCGCCAGATTGTGCAGGAAGGCAAATCGCAGCCACAGACAGCTAAGCCATACAGCTCGCTGGAAGCCGATCTCGCCCGGCGGCGTGCGGCCTTCGGCCTCAACGTACGGGCTGTAGGGCACAAGCCGGAGCGCGCTCGGTATAGGTCAGCACGGCGGCGCGCCCGCCAGCGGGTGGAGCAGCAGACTTCGGCGCCGCGCTGGGTGGGCCGCTGGACGCTCGTGCAGCGATTCAGCATCATGGGCAAGCCGATCTCGGTCGGCGAGCGTACTGCCCGGCAAGCCCGGCAACTGCTCGCCCGCTACGGCGTCGTCACCCACGAGTGCCTGGAAAACGAGGCCGGGTCTTGGGATTGGCGCCTGATCTACCGGGAACTGCAACGGCAAGAAATGCGCGGCGAAGTGCGGCGTGGCTATTTCGTGCAGGGGCTATCGGGAGCGCAGTTCGCGCTGCCGGATGTGGTGGAGCAATTACGCGCGCTCCGCGATAGGACGGAGAACAACGAGCCGGTCGTGCTCAATGCCTGCGACCCGGCCTGCTTCTACGGGCCAACCCGCGAGGATATGCCCGAAGCCCTCACCTTCACCCGCATCCCTTCGACATGGCTGGTGCAGGTACGTGGGCTGCCCGTACTCGTCGCCGCGAACACCGGTACGTCCATCACGACCGCGCCTGGCGTCGATGACGGAACACTGCAACGTACGCTTGAGGCGCTGTTCACCCACCTCACTACCTTTGAAACGCGCGTCATCATCGAGACTTGGAACGACGAACCGGTGCTAGACAGCGCCGGGGCAAGTTTGATCGAGGCAGTGGGTGGCTACCGGTACTATCCTGGCATGGCGTGGGAGCAAAAGGGTTGACTTAAAGCCGTTTTGTTGTACATTATGTACATAATGTACAAAGGAGGTCCCTATGGAACGCGCTTACAGCACTGCCGAGGCACGAGCTAATTTCTCGCAACTGGTCACAGAAGCCGGGTATGCTGGTCGCGAGGCGATCATTCGGCGCAATAAACGCCCGCTTGCCGTCATCATTGGCTATGAGCAATATCTGGAATGGCGACAGCAAGCCGGGGAGCGCGCTGCCCGATTCGCTGTCTATGATGAAATCCGTGCACAGAATGTGGATGTCGAGCAGGAAGAAGTGGAAAGCGAAATCACCGCTGCTCTGGATGCGGTACGCGGATCCTGAACGATGCCGGAGATTGACGCCGAACACCCACGTCCGCTGTGTGTTGTCCTGGATACCAATGTCTATATCAGTGGTGTGATTCTCTCTCGTGGCACTCCATTCGAAATCTTGGAAGCATGGCGCAAACAAGCATACATCCCGATCACATCCGAGGCCATTATCGCCGAAATCGAACGCGTACTGCGTTATCCTCGCATCCGTGACCGTTACCATATCACGGATGCGGATAATATGCGTTTAATCGCCTCATTACGCACCGACGCTCTAGTCGTGCCCGATTCAAATACAGCGAACGGCATCTGCTCTGATCCGGACGACGACAAGTTTCTGGCCTGCGCCTCAACTGCGCAGGCTGACTACATTGTCACCGGGGACCCGGATTTGCTCATACTGGGACAGTACAAAGAGACAATCATCCTCAAGCCGCATGAATTTCTGAACCAGCTTGAAATGGGGGATAAATGAAACCCACAATTGATGACACTAAATTTGGTTCGATCACCATCGAAGGCGAAAAAATCCGGCACGATGTCGTGATCCGGCTTAACGGTGACGTGGAAAAGCGCAAGAAAAAGCTGTCGAAAGCGCTCTACGGCACATCGCACGTCATCTCGTTGGACGAAGCCAAGTACGTCTACCAGGACGGTGCAGAACACCTTATCGTCGGCACCGGTCAAAACGGTCTGGTCACGCTCTCCGCAGAAGCAACGGAATATCTTGACCACAAAGCGTGCCACGTCGAGTTATTGCCGACACCTCAGGCCATCAAAGCCTGGAACAAAGCGGAAGGCGCAGCGATCGGCCTATTTCATATCACGTGCTGAATCAAAGGAGGTATTGAGCAACCATGAAAATCCACGGCATCATTCCCGCTATGGTCACACCCTTTCACGACGACGAATCACTGAACGAGGATGTGCTGCGCCAATTGGTCAATTACCTGATCGCAAGTGGCGTGCATGGCCTGTTTCCGACAGGGAGCCAGGGAGAATTCTACGCCCTCACGCCGGATGAGAAACAGCGCGTGTGGGAGGTCGTGGTGGACGAGACCGCCGGGCGCACGCCGGTCTACGCGGGGACAGGCGCCATCACCACCCGCGAGGTCATCGCGCTGAACAAACGGGCCGAGCGCGCCGGCATTCAGGCCGTCTCCGTCCTCACGCCGATGTTCATCAACCCCACCCAGGACGAACTCTACCGCCACTACGTCGCCATCGCCGACGCGACGACGCTGCCCGTGCTGCTCTACAACAACCCGGGGCGCACCGGCGTTCACCTGTCGGCGGACCTCGTGGGACGGCTGGCGGGACATCCCAACATCGCCGGTGTCAAAGACTCCAGCGGCGACCTCTCGTTGACGCTCGAATACCTCCGTCGGACAGACCGCAATCGCTTTGCCGTGCTGATGGGGCGCGACACGCTCATCTACGCGGGATTGCTGCACGGCACAGCAGGGGCCATTGCCGCAACGGCCAACGTTGCACCGGCTCTGGTTGTCGCCATCTACGAGGCTTTCATTGCCGGGGACCTCGACCGCGCGCTGGCTGCACAAAACGCGCTCGCGCCGCTGCGCCAGGCGTTCGCATTGGGGACGTTCCCGGGGGTCGTGAAATACGCACTGGCGCTACTCGGCATCCCTGCCGGGCCGGCGCGTGGGCCGGTGGGGGCGCTGTCGCCGGAGAATCACGAGAAACTCAAGCGCATCGTTGAGGCAATAAACAGAACTACTCGGCTATAAGATGCACCAGATAGTCCAGCACTAATGGCAAATCATGATCTGGATTGCCGGTAAGGGGAGAGATTTCCACGTGCCCATTAGCAGCATGAAAATGATGAGGATGTGATTGCAAAGTAGAGAAATGCTCTTTGTTATCCCAACGCACAGACTGTTCACCGCAGATGACGTGGTATGCATAATCGGTATGCCCGTCGTTGTGATACAACCGTACTTGCACAGTTCCCCCAGAGACAAGTGTGGCACGCACCTTGAACGCAAACTGCCGTTTGGAAAACTGCTGGGTCTCCAGAATCCGAACACTATGGCAATGTGGCCAGGTTTGCAATGTTGTAATCACAAACTCTAGCCAATCGCTCAACGTCTTCATAATGATTCGGCCTGCAGGCCTAACCAGCTCTGTAACATCTCGCGGGCTATTTTCCAATCCAAGGCGTCTTCTTCTTCAGCCATAACCGCCTGGTTGAGGGATGGATGCGGCTGGCGCAAGAGAGTTGCCGAGCGGGATTGAAGATACGCCTCGAACTGCTCGTAAGTCATGCTGTATTTGGCCTGTAAAGCCTCGATGTTGCTACGATAATATTCGATCTGGCGCAGTATATACTCGCGAGCCATTTCTGTCACCGCCTGCTCCGGGCTAGCGAACAATCCCCGCCGGACAAAAGGTTCGACAATCATCGAAATTGTGGTCATCGCTGCCTCCTGGCTCCCACTATACCGCATTTCGGTATGAAAAGCAACATCCATCAGGGCATTTTTCTGCTTTCAGGCCACCGTCAAAATCCTCAACCAACTAGCCCCTGCGCCACCCGCACGCGCAAGCCGCCATTGTTCCACACATAGGCTGTCTCCACAGGCAGGCGCGTTTGTCCGATCAAGCGGAGGCTGTTGCAGAGAAAGGTCACGTGCCACTCAGGACACTTATCGCGCAGAACGTTGCCGAACTGCGCGTAGAGGTTGCGCAAATCCTTGTTGGCACTCACCCGCACGCCGTAGGGCGGATTGGTAATGACCCACCCCGGCTCCGGCGGCGGCGCGATGGCCGACACGGCCTGGCAAGTGAACGCGATGTCACCGGCGACGCCCGCGCGCGCGGCATTGGCCTGCGCGGCGCGAATCGCTCCGGCGTCCCGGTCGGAGGCCAAAATTGTGGGCGCGCTGGGACGTTCCGCTGCCAATGCCGCCGACAGCGTCTCCGCCCACACGTTCGGCGTAAAATTAGGCCATTCCATAAAGGCGAAGTTCCGCGCTTTACCCGGCGCGATGTTTCGCGCCCACAGTGCCGCCTCGATGGGGATCGTCCCCGAACCGCAGAAGGGATCGAGTAGTGGTACGTGCCCGTTCCACCCGGAGGCCAGTACCATCCCCGAAGCCAACGTCTCGCGCAGCGGGGCTTTGGCCGTCGCCAGCCGGTAGCCGCGCCGGTGCAGGAGCGCGCCGGAACTGTCCACGCTCACGGTACACCGGTTGCGAAACAGGCGTACCACCACGAGCTGTGCCGGTTGATCCGCTTCCTCGTCGGCGGCAGCAGCGGACATCACGGGCGCGCCCAGGCGGCTAGCAATGGCATCGAACACGCGCTCAATCACGGCATCCGAGTGATACAGCTTGGATTTACGACAGGTTGCCCTCATAAGCACGGATTGTCCGGGATGCAGATACCGCTCCCAGGGCAGCCGGCTCGCTTTTCTGTGCAGTTCCGAGAACTCGGTTGCGTAGAATGTGCTGAGCCGCACCAGGACCCGGCTCGCCGTCCGCAGCAGCAGGTTGGCGCGGTAAATGGTCCCCAGATCGCCGGAGAACTCGACGCCGCCGGGGATCGATCGCGCCTCCCGGCCTTGCGCCAGACCTAACTCGGTCACTTCGCGCGCCGTGATGTCTTCCATACCCGGCGCGCTGACGGCAAAGAGTTGATAATCCATATACCTGTATTATACTCGTTCAGCATCTATACGAAAACGCTGATATGCTCACTCAACCCTTGACCCAAATCACAACAAATCGGGATTTGTATACAAAACAAGATGACAGAAGACGCCATACTCCAACACCTGATCCGGTGGGGCACAGCGCACGACACCGTCCGCGCGATGATTTTGACAAGTACACGCACCAGCTCGCACGCGCGTGTGGATGCCTTCTCCGACTACGACGTGATCGTCTACGTGCCGGATATCTATCCCTGGCACGCGGATGACAGTTGGCTGGAAGACTTCGGGCGCGTCCTCGTCGTTTACCGCGATCCGATCCAGGTAGAGTACGGCTGCGAGAAATTCGCCCGCATCACGCAATATGAGAACGGCCTCAAGATTGATTTCACCGTTGCACCGGCAGAGATATTGCCACGTATTGTCGCCACAGGCCGGCTTCCCGATGATCTGGACGTTGGATACACGGTATTGATCGACAAAGACGGCCTGACAGAACGCCTGCTTCCGCCGACCTACACGGCTCACATTCCTGCTCCGCCCACCGAAGCGCATTACCTGACGCGGATCGAGGTCTTCTTCCACGAGGCTACCTACGTCGCCAAGCATCTCTGGCGCGATGACTTGATGCCCGCGAAGTACAATCTGGATTACGCAATGAAGCACGTCGGCCTACGCCAGATGCTCGAATGGTGGATCGAGACACAGCACGATTGGTCGGTGAAGCCCGGCGCGTATGGCAAAGGCCTGAAGCGATGGCTGCCCCCCGATCTCTGGGCCGAATTGGAAGCAACGTATGTCGGCGCGGATTTGGAGGCCAACTGGGAAGCGATGTTCAGGACGATTGCGCTGTACCGGAAAGTCGCGGTCGAAGTCGGCGATGCACTCGGCTACGCCTACCCCCACGAGATGGAAAGGCGTGCGATGGCGTACTTCCACAAAGTAAAGGCATTGAATCGCCAGGCAACGACTCTCGACTTCGAAAATGGTGGAATGTAGCGCGGGCGAGACGCCCACGCTACGTACAGACTGAGGAGTCTCTGATGAATATCGAACTATCCAAACTAAACTTCACCTTTCACACAAAACCGCTGCTCATCGGTGGCAAGGCGATGGAGCATTATGGCCTGCGTCAGGCCGGGCACGATATCGACTTCGTCATCACCGCCGAAGATTACGAGCAGCTCGCGCAGCAATACCCGGATCACCTACGGGACCTGTGGGGCGACATGGGCGTCTGTGTGTACGAGTTCGAGATCTGGAAGAGCATCTGTCTCTTCGATTACGCCTTTCTGTCCGAAGGCGCGGTGGATGCCGGCGATTACCTGATTATCTCGCTGGAAAAACTGTTGTTCCTGAAGGCGCTCGGGATGGAAGTGGAAAAGTACCACAAAGATCTCGAAATGATCGTAAAAAAGGTCCGTGATGACAAGTGGGCGCAGCTCCCCAAAGAACGACAAGCGTATTATCTCGCACAGAACCAGTGACGCTTTATCCGATGGACACAAAATCCTTTAATCGCATCGGCATGGTCGCCCGGTGGAAGCCCGTCCACCTGGGACACCTGCCCGTGCTTCACGCGTTGTGTGAACAGGCCGAACACGCGCTTATCGGCATCGGCAGCGCGAACCGCTACAACGCCCGCAATCCCTTCACCCTGGACGAGACCACCGATATGCTCAATCTCGTCCTCGCCGACTACGACAACTACACCCCCATCTCCGTGCCGGATTTAGACGACGGCCCGCGCTGGCGGCTGATGATCCTCGACCTGTTCGGGCCGCTAGATGCCTTCGTCACCGCCAACCCGTATGTGGCGCACCTGCTCATGGAAGATTATCCCCTCATCAAGCCGGTTGCGCTGGTCGCAGAAGCGCATAGAATTGCAGTGAATGGCACGATGGTGCGCCAGGAGATGGCGCGCGGTGGCGATTGGCAAACTTTGGTGCCGCCGGAAATCGCGCACTACATCCTTGAGAACCAACTCGACGAGCGCTTCCGCCGCGAGTTTGGATTAGAGACATTGGCGTTGGACGCTATAGTCAGTTAAAGGTTTCAAGTTGAAGGTTAAAAGTTAAGAGCGACTTTCACCTTCGACTTTCAACTTTGAACTTTCAACTATCAACCAATCTACGGAGGCTCTATGTACACGTGGGATGATGACACCAGTTCGTGGTATGGCGATGCCAAATACAGTTACAGTTCACGAGGCGCGGCGAAGCGCAAGGCAGCCGCCGAACGTGCTGAGGCCAGCGGGCCACGCACCTACAAGCAGAAGGCGCAGCCTAACGAGAAGATCATCGATCCGAAGAAACACATCAGCACCGAATCGACCAATCCTCTCATTATCGCCATCGACGTGACCGGCTCCATGGCGAACTGGCCGTTCGAGATCTTCGACCGTCTGCCGTTGCTCTACAACACGCTCTCCCAGTACCGGGAAGACCTGGAGGTGTGTTTCGTCGCCATCGGCGATGCCGGCTGTGACGAATGGCCGCTGCAAGTCACGACGTTCGCCAGCGGCTACGACCTGGAGCAACTACTCGGTTCGCTTTACGGCGAGGGCGGCGGCGGGGACGCACCCGAAAGCTACGGTCTCTTCGCGCACTGGGTCAATACCCACGTCAGCATCCCCAAAGCGGGAGACAAGCCTTTCCTCATCGTGTTTGGCGACGCGCCGATGCATCCCACCGTCCCGCGCGGGCAGATCGACCACTACCTCGGTGACGATGGCAAGGGAGATGTGGACGCCATCAAGGCCTGGCAGCAAGTCTGCGAAACGTGGAACACGTGGTTCCTGCGGCGGCCCACCGGCAAGCCCGGCGACGCCGTGGACAAGCAGTGGGGCCAGGCCGTCACCGAGCAGAAGATCTTCCACATCCAGGACGAGCAGCGCGCTGTGGACTACGCGATGGGCCTCATCGCCCGTTCTTGGGGTCACTTCGGCGACTTCCAGGATAACATGCGCGCGCGCCAGAGTGAGGACACAGTGCAGGCCGTGAGCACGCCTATCGAGATGAAGTGTCCCAACTGCGGCGCGCCGATCCCAGTCGACGCGGCGGGGATGTTCAAATGCAGGTATTGCAGTACGACGTTGAAGCTGTGAGCGGGGGATTGGTAATCAGGGATCAGTAACCAGGGATTGGGAAGAGAACTGATGCCCGATTACCAGTTACCTGTTATCGATTGCTGACCGCTGAAAGCTGATTGCTGAGGGCTTAAAGCTAATGAAAGTTGAAGCTATCGTCACCGCACCGCCGTATGCGCCGTTTCTCGAGGAAGTGGCGCGGCACCCGGTGGTGTGCGGGCTGCGGCTCAACACGGTGATGCCGCTCAAGGAAGGGCCGCGCGAGGCGCTGGAACGGCTGAGCGCACTCGGCCAACCCTTGTGGGTCGACCTCAAGGGACGGCAACTGCGCGTCGTCGGCGCGGCGATTCCACCGTACACGGAAGTCCATCTCAGCCACCCCATCCGCGTCAAGACGCCGGTGGACGCATTCTTCTCCGACGGGACAGAGTGCGTGCGCGTCGCTGCCGTGGATGGCAACCGCCTGATCCTCGAGGACGGTCCGCGCCGCCTCATCGGGCCGGGCGAAGGCGTCAACATCGTGCACCCCACCAAGCACGTCGAAGGCACGCTCACGGAGACGGACCGCGAATATCTGGCGGCGATGCGCGACCTGGGCCTCACCCGCGTGATGCTCTCCTACGTCGAGTCGCCCACTGACGCAGACGAGGTACATGATCTACTGCCCGATGCAGAAATTGTCCTGAAAATCGAGTCGGAGCGTGGACTAAACTTCGCCCGGCGCTACAAAGCCACCTATGGTCACTTGATGGCCGCGCGCGGCGATCTCTACATCGAAGTGCTGCGCCCGCACCGCGTCGTGAGCGCCCTGCGCGACATCGTCACCGCCGACCCGGACGCCATCGTCGCCAGCCGCATCTTCGATTCCCTCGCCTACCAGCCCATCCCCGACAGCGCCGACATCGGCGACGTGGGCTTCTTGATTGGGTTAGGCTACCGCACCTTTATGTTTGGGGACAAGGTCTGCTTCCGGCGGGATAGCATCATCGAGGCGCTGAATCTGTTGGAGGCAGTGGCGGGGGAGTTCGCCGACCACGAATGAGGCAGCGAATAAACGAATTCAGGCCTCAGCCAGACCAGAGACTCGCGTCAGCCAGACGCCGATTCGTTGTATTCGTGGTCGGCATGAATCTCGACTACCGCACGTTTATGTTCGGGGACAAGGTGTGCTTCCGGCGAGATAGCATCATTGAGGCGCTGAATTTGCTAGAGGCGGTTGCGGGGGAGTTCTGACTCTATGGAAACACTTGATGAGCGTGAGGATAAAGCTAACATCGACCCCCTCACCGCCGACCGCGTGCGCGAACTCTGGTCGCAGACCTACAACCGCGAAGGCAAGCCCGACTGGTCGCACATCTTCCCCTACTACCACGAGGACATCGTCTTCGAGGACAGCATCCAGCGCATCGAAGGCATCGACGCGTTCAAGGCGCTGTGCGACCGCCTCACCCAGCGCTGCGAGCAAATCGATATGGACATCCGCGCGGTGGTGATGGAAGGCCGCGACATCTTCCTGCAATGGAAGATGCAGATGAAGTTCAGAAGGTGGCCCAGTTCCCCCGTCTACGGCTGCACCAAACTCACCCTCGGAGACGACGGCAGAATCATCGAACAACGCGATTATTACGACCTCTGGGGCGACATCATCAATGGCATCCCCGGATTCCGGCGGCTCTACCGGTGGTTTATGCACAAATACTTCGGATAAGAATGAACAGCCCGACCGGGTTTTTCACCGCAGAGTTCGCCGAGAACGCGGAGAATTACCTGAATCCTCTGCGGACTCTGCGCTCTCTGCGGTGCAATATGTGTCTGACTGCCGCGAATCTTCACAAATCTTCACGAATATGGTATATTTACCCGTGGAAATTTGTGTGGGTTCGTGGTTTATTTTTGAGGAGCGGCAAGGATGAAACTACCGGAGGAATTGCAATTCATCGCCAACGCGCGGATGCCGCAGAAGACGACGGACGCGCGTATGGACGGTCGCGTCTGCGTCGTGACCGGTGCAACGTCGGGCGTGGGGCTTGCGGCGGTGCGGCGGCTGGCGCGCGGCGGGGCGCACCTCGTGATCGTATGCCGCAACGGCGAGAAAGCGGCAACGGTGCAAGCGGAACTGGCGCGCGAGTACGGCGGCCAAACAGACGTAGTGCTGGCGGACTTCGCGCGGCTCGCGGATGTGCGCGCTGCCGCCGCGACGCTCCTGGAACAGTATCCACGCATCGACCTCCTCATCAACAACGCCGGCGTGCATATGACGCACCGCGCGTTGACCGTCGATGGGCACGAGACGGCTTTTGCCGTCAACCACCTGGCCTCGTTTCTTCTCACCCGGCTGCTGCTCGACCGGCTCAAGGCCAGCGCCCCGGCCCGGATCATCCAGGTGAACTCCCAGGGACATCGGTTCGGCGGGCTGGACCTGGATGATCTCACCTGGGCACGACGCTATTACATAGGAGTGCGCGGCTACGGCGCGGCCAAGACGGCGCAGTTGCTCACGGTTTGGGAACTGGCGGATCGTCTGGCGGGGAGCGGCGTCACGATCAACGCGATGCATCCCGGTGCGGTGAAGAGCAACATCGGGATGAACAACGGCCTGCTCTACCGGTTGTACAACCGCATCGTCATCTATCCATTCCTCAAAGACCCCGCGATTGCCGGCGACGCCATCTATTACCTGGCAGCCGCACCCGAGATGGCAAACGTGAGCGGAAAGTTTTTCAACCTGACGATTGAGGAACGCCCGGCGGCGCACGCTTTGGACCGCGACCT
>JBNGDO010000004.1:32678-66854 GCA_049975385.1 Anaerolineae bacterium
GGCATCCGGGCCATCGAGAACTCCGGCATCGTTTTTCCGATGCTCAGACAGCTCGGGCTGGACATCGATTTCATCAAAAGTCCGGTTTCGGTCGGCATTGAGGATCGCGTAATCCGGCTCGACGCCGTCGAGAGCATCAGGGCATACCAGGCGCTACTCACCGATATGTTCCCGGAGAGCCGCGACGAGATCGCCACGATCATCGAGCGCATCCGCACGATTATGGGCTACCTGGACGTCCTCTACGGGATCGACAACCCCCTGTTCCTGGATATGAAGAAGGATCGCGACTACCTGCTCAAGGTCATCCTCCCCTGGATGCCGAAATACGCTCTGACCGTCGGCAAAATCTCTGCGCTGAGCGAGCCGGTCGTCGATTATCTGCGCCGCTACACGCAGAACCAGAGTTTGCTGGATATGATCGCGCAGCACTTCTTCCAGGACACGCCCGCGTTCTTCGCGCTCAGCTACTTCAAGCTCTACCTGGACTACAACTATCCACGCGGCGGCACCGGGACATTGCCCGAGAAACTGGTGCAGTTCATCGAAGATCACGGCGGCGCGATCAGCACCGATACCGAAATCATCGCCATTGACCCTGAAAAGCGGCGCGTGACCGACGCGCAGGGCCAGACACACGGCTACCGGGAGCTTATCTGGGCCGCCGATCTGAAAACACTCTACCGGATGATGGACCCGGAAGCCATCGGAGATAACGCCATCAAGCGCGCTGCAGTGGAACGCCAAACCGCCATGGCCGGCAAAACAGGGGGAGACTCAGTTTTCACACTCTATCTGGCCTTGGATCTGGATAAAAGCTATTTTTCCGATCGCGCCAGCCCGCATTTCTTTTACACGCCGCACCGGGATGGCCAGTCCAAAGCCGGACCGTGGCCCGTGGGTGAATCCCGAGAGACCATCGAGGCGTGGCTGGAGAAGTTCTTCATCCTGACAACCTACGAAATCTCGTGTCCAGCGATGCGCGATCCAACGCTGGCCCCGCCCGGGAAAACAGGCCTCATCGTCAGCGTGCTCTTCGACTACAACCTTACAAAGCACATCGAAGCAGCAGGGTGGTACGACGCGTTCAAAACCTACAGCGAGGATTGCATTCTCAACACATTGGATGCATCGGTCTTTCCCGGCATCAAGGATGCGGTCCTTGACCGGTTCTCAGCCACGCCGCTGTCCATCGCCAGGATCACCGGTAACGCGGATGGCGCCATCACCGGATGGGCGTTCACCAATGCAAACATCCCGGTGGAGCACCGATTGCCAAAGATCGCCAAGGCCATACGCACGCCCATCCCCGGCATCTTCAAGGCTGGGCAATGGGCGTTCAGCCCGTCCGGGCTACCGACGTCCATCCTCACGGGTAAACTCGCGGCAGATGCGGCGATCAAGGCGCTGAAAAAAGCCTCGTAGAGCGCTGAGGATTTTTACCACGAATCTTCACAAATCGAAATCAAAATTCGTGTAAATTCGTGAAGATTCGTGGTTTATTTCATTGGAGCACATATGCATAAAATCAACATTGTCGAACGCGAGATGACGCCCGATGAATTCACGCGGATGAACGCAGGATTTGATGAAAACACGCTTGACAACGGCGTCGTCATTCAAAGCTCGGAGCGCATGGGATTCGTGGCACTGGATGGCGGCGCTTTTGCCGGCTGCGTCTCCGGGCTGGCGTACAAGAACGGCGACGCCTACAACGGTTGGTTCTACCTGACGGATATGTTTGTCGAGAAAGCCTACCGGGGGCGAGGGCTGGGAGCCAAGTTGCTCAAAGCCCTCGAAGACAAAGTCCGGGCCTGCGGCATCGACAAAATCTGGACGTGGACCGCGGGCTACGAAGGGCTGGGTTTCTACAAAAAGCAAGGCTACACCGTCTTCGCCGAATTGGAGAACTGGTATTCAACCGGTCACAGTCGCGTAGGAATGAGAAAGCGGTTATAATAACGACAAGACTCAGTACGAGCCAGACTACAAAAGTCTCACAAGGCGCTTGCTTGAGCCAGTATGTACGCTAAACACCCGATCTACAAAGCGCGGTACGTGCTGAGACTTTTGTAGTCTTCCCGTTTTTCGATCTACTGAGATGATAAACCATCCGACTATCGTGAGGGACAACATGCAAATCATTGGCGAAAAGATCAACGGCACCCGCAAACGAGTAGGCCAAGCGATTGCCGAAAGAGATACGAACTACATCCAGAACCTGGCGCGCCGTCAGGCTGAAGCCGGATCGACCTGGCTCGACGTGAACGCCGGCACGCATCCCGACCGGGAGCCAGACGACCTGGTATGGCTGGTCGAGACGGTGCAGGCCGTCGTCGATACCCCGCTGTCGCTCGATAGCACCAACCCCCAGGCGTTGGCGGCGGCGCTCAAAGCCGTCAACCGCACGCCCATGATCAACTCGATCAGCGGCGAGTCGCAACGATTGGCCGAAGTACTCCCGCTGGTGGCCGAACACGGCTGCCCGGTCATCGCCCTGGCCATGGACGACAAGGGCATTCCAGAAAGCAGCGCCGAGCGCGTAGAGGTCATCCACCGGGTGATAGCGGCTACCCGCGCAGCCGACATCGCCGACGCGCGCGTGTACGTCGACGCGTTGGCGATGACCCTCAGCACAAATACGCAAAGCGTCGTGATCTTCTGCGATACCGTCCAGGCAGTACGCCATGCCTATCCGGACGTCCATTTTACGGCCGGGCTAAGCAACATTTCCTACGGTCTGCCGGCCCGTTCCTACATCAACCGGGCTTTTCTGACCCTGGCCCTGGCTGCGGGTCTGGATTGTGCGATTCTCGATCCCCTGGATCAGGAATTGCGCGCCACATTGCTGGCCGCTGAACTGGCGCTGGGCCGCGACGAATACTGTTTGCGCTACGTGCGGGCCTACCGTGCCGGAGCGTTTAATAAACCTGGTGATCAAGATAGATGTTAAAGCTCCACACTATTTTCTCAGAATTTACGCTATCACGTGTTGACCCATGAAAATCGCCCTAGCCCAAATCAACACCACCGTTGCTGATCTACCCGGCAACGTCGAACGCTGCCTGGAGGCCATCGAAACGGCGCGCCGCCTGGAAGCCGACCTCGTCGTGCTGCCGGAGATGGCAATTCCCGGCTACCCACCCCGCGACATCCTCTGCGACGCCAGCTTCACCGACGCCGTCTTCGAAGCTAACCGCGATCTGGCGCGCCGAGCGGCCGATGGCCCGCCCGTCATCGCCGGCACGGTGACGCCCAGCGGACATCATCCGCCGCACCATCCGGGGCTGTACAACGCGGCGGTGCTCCTGCGCGGCGGCGACGTGCAACTGGTCGCTACCAAACGCCTGCTGCCCACCTACGACGTCTACTTCGAGGCGCGCTGGTTCCTGCCGGGGCCTCCGTCTTCGCCTGTGACTATCGCCGGGCGACGTTTGGGCGTCCTCATCTGCGAAGACCTCTGGGACGAGGGTTACGACATCCACCCGCCCGCCGACCTGCTGGCCGCCGGAGCAGAACTCCTCATCGGCATTTCCGCCTCGCCCTTCCGGCGGGGGACGTTCGCACAGCGGCTCGCCGTGATGCGCCGCCCGCACTGCCCACTGATCTACGTGAATCTGGTCGGTGCCAACGACGAGTTGATTTTCGACGGCCGTAGCCTCGCCCTCGACGCCGCCGGCAATCTCCTGGCCCAACTCCCCGCCTTCGAGGAGGCCATCCAGGTTGTGGATATAGAAGCGAGAAGCAAGAAGCAAGAGACAGGAGAAAAGAATCCTGCATCCTGCATCCTGCATCTTGCCTCCTGCATCTTGCCTCCTGCCTCCTACATCCCGCACCCCGAAGAAGAAGTCTTCCACGCGCTCGTCCTCGGTGTGCGCGACTTCGCTCGCAAGAACGGCATCCCGCGCGCGTTCCTGGGGCTTTCCGGCGGGGTGGACTCCGCCGTCGTCGCCGTGATCGCTGCCGAGGCGCTGGGGCCGGAAAACGTCACCGCCGTCGCCATCCCCTCGCGCTTCAGCGACCCACGCTCCACATCGAGCGCGCGCGAACTGGCGAAGGCGCTCGGCATCGGTTTCGAAGTGGTGGACCTGGAACCGCTCCACGTCGCCGCAGAGCAGGCGCTTGGCGACCTGCTGGCAAGCGGCACGGAAGCGGAGAATGTCCAACCGCGCTTGCGTACGCTGGTGCTGATGGCCTACGTCAACCGTCACGGCGGGATGCTTCTCAATGCCAGTAACAAGACCGAATTGGCAGTGGGCTACAGCACGCTCTACGGCGACACGGCGGGCACGCTCTGCCCCATCGCCGACCTCACCAAGCCTGAAATCTACGCGCTGGCGCAGTGGATTCAGGAGACGAAAGGCGACATCATCCCGCGCTTTATCATAGAGCGCCCTCCTTCCGCCGAACTCAAACCAGATCAGGTGGACCCCTTCGATTATCCGAAAATTTCACCCGTACTCGAACAACTCATCCAGGAGAACCGCAGCAACACCGCCATCCGCCGCGCCGAACACAAACGCTGGCACATGGGCGTCGTGCTCAAGGTCAGTGAAAAGGCATTCGGCACGGGGCGCATGATCCCCATCACACGTAAGTAACCCCCTGTCACATTCCACGCTGCTGCGTCATGTAGTCACAGTGTATGTGATGAGTCAAGAGAGATGAGAGATGAGTAATGAGAAATGAGTAATGAGTAAAACTTGATGCAGCTCTCGCAACTCCTTACTCTTCACTCTTTACTCTTTACTCTTTACTCTCAACCCATTTCCCAAAGGAGAATCCTATGCAAACCCTAGAAGCTATTGCACAACGTCGTAGTATTCGTAAATTCAAGGACGATGCCGTCACCGACGAGCAGATTCGCGCGCTCTTATACGCCGCCACGCTCGCCCCTTCGGGCAAAAACGGCCAGCCGTGGCGCTTCGTCGTGGTGCGCGGCGAAAAGCGCGCCGAGATGATCGCCACGATGCGCGCGGGTATGGAAGCCGCGAAAGCGCAGGGGCGCGACCTGGGCAGCAGTCCGTGGTCGGTGCAAATCATGGAGAAAGCGCCCGTGACGATCTTCATCTTCAACGAGGGGCTGGAAGCCGCCGACCGGCCCTACAGTATCTACGACATCATCGGCAACTCAGTGGACGTGCAGTCCATCGGCGCGGCGATTCAGAACCTGCTGCTCGCCGCCACCGATATGGGCCTGGGTACGCTCTGGATCTGCGACGTGTTCTACGCCTACGTCGAATTGTGCGCCTGGCTCGGCGAGACGCACCAACTGGTCGCCGCCGTCGCCGTGGGCTATCCCGACGAAGAACCAAACGCGCGCCCGCGCAAAGCGGTGGAAGAAGTCGTCCGCTGGCTATGAGAAAGATTCTCACCACGAATCTTCACGAATTCTCACGAACAACACGATTTCACGCTGCTATCAGAATGGGCGGCTGAAATTGGCAGACCAATTTCAGCCGCTTTTTCTTACACCCGCGCCTTTAGGCGCACAATATCGTACCCCTAGAGGATTTCATCATAGGAAAAATCGACGCTTACTGCTGGATGCGGAATGGGTAGACGGGGATTTTCCTCCTGTCTGCCGTCTACCGACTACTGTCTACTTCCACAAGGAAAAACAATGCAAGTAAACGAAGGAATTTTGCGAGAAGGGGCGGCGCTGTTTGGCGCGGAGGCTGCGACGCTGCACTCTCTGGGCGGGATGGACGGCGCGGTCTACGCCTACACACAAGGTGACAAAGACTACATCCTCAAGTTCGTACCCACGGCAGAGGATGACCTGCCGCTCATCGTCGAAAAGTGGGACTTCGTCAACTATTTGGCCGAACATGGCGTGCCCGTCTCGCGTCCGGTGCTCTCGCTGAACGAGCAGTTGGTCGAGCGGGCGCAGGACGGCACGCAGGTGTACGCCGTCTTCCAGGCCGAAAAAGCGCCCGGGAAGCACGTGGATGGACGCCATATCGCCGAATACGACACCGGTCTCTTCCGCGAATGGGGCCGCACGATGGGCAAAATGCACGCGCTCACGCAGGGGTACACCGGCGGGGGGCACATCGGCGACTGGCGTGGCGAAGTCCACTTTATGACCAACTGGTACCCCGACGAGGACGTGCGCGCGCACTGGCGCGCGATGGAAGCCTATCTCGATACGCTGCCGCAGCTCCGCGACGCCTACGGCCTCATCCACAACGACCTGCACCCGCACAACTTCCTGGTGGACAACGGGCGCATCACCGTCATCGACTTCGACGTGTGCAATCATCACTGGTTTGCGACGGACATCGGCATCGCGCTGTTTCACGCTGCGTGGATGGGCTACGGCGGCGACAAAGACCCGAACGCGTTCCTACCCGGCTTCTACGCGCGATTTATGGAGGGCTACAACGAGGAGAATACGCTGGACAGCTTCTGGCTCCAACAGTTGGTACACTTTGTAGATTACCGGCGGCTGCTGATGTTTTCCGTCTTCTCCAACGAGTGGCCTGAACCGCGCCAGCCGTGGCAGCAAGACAACCTCGATCACTGGCGGCGGGGCATCCTGGCTGGCAAACCGGTCGTAGAAACGTTGCGGTAGACGGTAGACGGTAGACGGTAGACAGGGCTTGCTCTTGAAAACCCGCCTGCTGTCTACCGTCTACTACCCATCGAAAAACGCTTTCCCCTCGCCGTGCCAGACGCGGAAGGCGTGCGGGATGCGCGTCGTGTGGCCGGGATCGAGATCGCCGGGCAGCGCGTCCTCGGCGAACCAGGCGGCGCCCAAGGTTTCGTGCGCGTAGGGCGGCGTCTTCGCTGCGTGACCGTCCACCGGGCGGCAGAGGAAAACGAACTGGTAGAGGTGATAGCGACTGACTGTGCCACAGAACCGCGAGTCGAACACGCCAACGAGCGCCACCGCCTCGGCGCGCACACCGCTCTCCTCGAATGCCTCGCGCACCACGCCCTCCGCGGGCGTCTCGCCCACTTCCAGCGCGCCGCCCGGCATCGCCCACAGGCCATTGTCGGCACGCCGGATCAGCAGGATGCGCCCCTCATCGTCGATCACCGCGGCGTCGCCCACCGCGATGGGCGTAGGTCGCGAAAAGATAGGGACGCGCAGTGGCTCCATCTCTGCCAAAGGTGTGTCCGTCGCCAGTGCGTGCATCTCCATCGCGATGTCCTGCACGACCTTGAAATGCTCCCGGTCGTAGATATTCTTAGAAAAGTGCAAGCCCAGTGCCGAAACGTCGCGCAGTTTCTCGGCCCAAAGCGCGAGTTGCTGTGCGATATTCCGAGATTGACTATCCACGTATCCTCCTCACGTTAACTCACTGGCCTTTAACCGCACGCATTACCTGCTCAAGAAAAAATCCCGACAAAATCGGGATTTTTCGTCTAGAACCCCTAACCCGAATGAACCGGAACCAAAGAACCCTCAATGCCCGTTTTCTTGCTCATCGTGCAAGGATTTGCGTGGTTAGGCCCTGTCAGCAGTTGGCACACGGTAGCACAAGTTCAATGACAATGCCAGGACCATCCTCCCGGTTGAAGCTGCGGCACGAACCGCCCACACTCCACACGTGCGTCGCCACCATGGAGAGGCCCAATCCCATGCCGGCAACCTGGCCCGTCGCAAATTTGTCACCTTGATAGTAAGGCATCCACATGTGGACCAATTGCTCCGGTGAGAGGGTCAGGCCATCATCCCACACTTGAAGCCGTACTTTTTGCACACCAGTTCTGGCGACGTCTATAGCAATCGTTGGCGTATTACGCGGGTGGAATTTGATAGCGTTTTCCAGGATTTCCCACAAAATTGCTTCGAGGCTCCAACTAGAGAGTTGCAAGTGAACGTCTTGTACAGCTTCCAGGCCAGAGATGGTTATACCGGACAGCAATAACTCATTGCCGATTCGCCTGATGAGTGCGTCTAGACCCGCGAGAGAGAATGCCATGTCCGGGGATGCGATGCGCGGCGCACCCAGGTAACGCACAATCTGCTCAACTTCGTTATAAAGATGCTCAGCACCCTCGGCGGCATTCTGGATAAACAACTGAATGTCGTCCTTTGACATAGTCGCCACCTGTTCCAACAAAAACGTCAAACCGGTATAGATTGGTACAAGGGGCGTGCGCAACTTGTGGGCAATAACAGCGTGGAAACGGTTTAGTTCTTCTTGCAGTGAAGTTTTCTCGGTGATGTCGGTAAGGCAGATGATACGCCCGGCTTCGTTATCCAGGCCGGCAGAAATGTCCAGCATCTCCACTTGCAGCCAGAAGGCTTTAGCAACCTGCGTTTCAGGACGCACCAGGTAGAGGGGAACCGGTGCTTTGTTGATGAACTTCTTCTTAGGCCAAAACGCCCAGGCCGCCTGCGGCTCACGGTGATACTGTTGCGCGACGAGGTCCGAAAACACAGGCGGCGCGGTTTTATCAATCTCACGTCCCAGCCCGAGGTATACCTGCGCCTTGAGATTAGCGTACAGAATCTGTTCCTGGTCGTCGACGATAATGTACCCATCGTTCACACGGCCCAGGAGATAGCGGAACATCGCCTCTGAGGCGCGCAGAGTCGCCGTGCTCTCGGCTGTTCGCCGGTTGAGGACATCATACGCAGAGCGCAGGGCTGCTTCAGCTTCCCGGCGGGCAGCAACCTCCTGCTCCACCTGCTGCTGCGCACGCTGAAGCGCCAGATGCATCTCGACACGCGTGATAACCTCGGCGGAGCGGAACGGTTTGGCCAGATAATCTGCCCCGCCGGCGGCAAAGACCGCACCACGGTCCATGTCGCCATCGACGCTGCCACTAAAAAGGACCGGCATCGTCCACGTCGCCAGCTCTTGCAAGCGCGTATAGGTGCCAAAAGCAGCCGTATCCAGTATCACCAGTCCTGGTGCCAGGGCAGCAACATTCTCCGGGCTGACTTCGTCTTGGGAGAGAGTATAGGGGGTGTATCCGCGCAAGGTCAGAATTTCAGCCAGATTTTGGCGATCGGCTACGCTATCATCGACGATTAAAATAATGTCCGGCTCAGTATTTTCCATACGCACATTCCTCCGCCTGCGCTCGATACCTTTAGTATACTCGCAAATCGGGGCATTCACAAGATGCACAACCGCACATTTACCCTTCCCACAGCAACGCTTGCAATTCCTGGATAGACTCTATCTGCGGCTGGCCCATAGCTTTCAGCGTCAGTGCCAGGATATCAGGTCCAAATTCATGCAGGAAGGTGAAGGCCATCGCGCGGGTAAAAAAGGCGTCGTCTAACTTGAGGTGTGGATCATAAGCTGCCAAAAACGCCGCCAACTCCTCATAATCCCGGTCCAGCGCGCCGAACCACAAAGCAATCCACTCATAATCGCGCAAGCCCACCAACGCATCGCCAAAATCGATCAAACCCGAGATGTGCCATTTGCCATCGCGCTGCTTCAGGAGGACGTGATCCTCGGTCAAATCCCCGTTCAGCAATGCCAACGGCCCTGCCTCAGTGCCAGCCAGGGCGGAGACAAGGAATTCTGGGATTTGGGCAACAACTGGCTCGGGCAGAATCCCGTCCCACAACGCAGCATCGGCGACCTCGACCTGCCGCTGGCGCACAAACTGCTGCCAACTAGCCTGCGTATGCGCCAGAGACCTCAGTGATGCAACTGGCACACGATGCAGTTCCCGCACGATCTCGCCCAGTTCGGCAGCGATGCGCAGGAGATTGCGGGGCGGGATGCGGTCGCGCACTTCGCGTATGGGCACGCCCGGCTTGAAATCGATGATGATGTATGGCCAGGGGATCTGATCTTCAAGAACGCCCTGCGCGATGAGTTGCGGCACGGGCAGGCGCGGGTTAGCGCCTAAAAGCGCATACAACTCGCGCTCCAGGTCGAAATCCTCCGGGCAGAACGGCGCGTAAATCTTGACGACGTAGGCGTCATCGACGACGAAGACGGCGTTTGTGCCCGGATATCCGGCCTCTACGTACTGCACCGGCAATTGGTGGCGATGGCAAATCTCGCGCACGACCGCCGTCCACTGCACAGTGTTAGTGAACATGCGGCCCCACTCGGCCCAGGTGGTGACAACGGGAAGCAATGGCGGCATGGTTGCTGGTAACTGGTATCTGGTTACTCGTTACTGGTGGCTAACTGCTTGGTCAACTGCGCCACGCGAACGCCCATTTCGCGCGCATAGCGTAATGCCTTCGCGTCCGGCGTGCCCACGGCGAAAGGCCCGAAATGCGGCCCCTGTGTCGTGCCCGGCACCACCATCCCGGCGACGAGCATCGTCGTGATGATGGACATGTTCGTCATCTCGTGGCCGCAGCCCGCGCCACCGGAGGTGGTGAACGCTGCGCCAACCTTGCCCTCCAACTGGCCGTAGATTTTCTCGGTGACATCGAACATCTGCTTGACCCGCGCCGCCATCTGCCCAAAGTAGGTGGGCGAGCCGACGATGATGCCGTCGGCGGCCAGCCAGTCGTCGTTGGTCGTCTGGGGGACGGTCTTCAGTACACATTCGACACCTTCCACAGAGCGCACCCCTTCCGCCACAGCTTCGGCCAACACCTTCGTGTTGCCCGTCGAGCTAAAGTATGTGACCAAGACTCGTGTCATGGATATGCTCCTTTTACCTCAACGCTAGATTTCACGTTCCAACAGATCGGTTTCCAGGACCAACGATACACGGTCAGCAGGAATAAGAAAGGTCTTAATCTCACCCGGCCAGAACACCGTCTGAATCGTCCGGTCCCAATACGGAAGTTGGATTGTGGCCGGCGTAGCAACGTTATGGGTTTCGTGACAACGCATAATCCAGGCGTCGCTGTCTTCCGCCTTTTTGAGCGCGTTGACGACGATGTTATCCGGTTCGACGTCGATAAACGCGGCACGCTGCGGCAGCCTGCCCCACGGATGATACGTTTCTTTCAAAAGCACAGGCGGCTGGTTGAACTCGGCAGCCCGTTGTATCGGTTGCGCCTCCTTCCACGTGCCGGTATGGGGCAACAGCGCATAGCGGAAGTGCTGCAAGCCTTGATCCATAAAAGTGTAGACATCGTCTGGATCGGGCACGAAAGGAGCGTGATGCGCGTAGATCGGGCTGCGCAACACTGTCAGGCCCAGCACCACGCCATCCACGCTGAAACTGTACTTGCCATCGTTGAGCAGGCTCAGGCCGTACGCGGTCTCCGTCCCGTGCAGAGTCCCGGATACATCCACCCAACTCTGCCCAGGTTCCTCCTGGCCATCCGTTGGCCGGACGATGTGCCCGTAAGGAATCTCGTAGGTCGCTGTGGGGACGGAGAGATTGAGCGGGAATGTCAATCGAAGCAGCTTGGATTGCTCGTGCCAGTCCACCGTTGCCTGGACATCGATCTGCGGCAAGGCCCCGTACAGCGTAAAATCCTGCGTCAGCCGTGAGGCCCCGTAGACGCTCGTGACGCGCGCCACAGATTTGACCGGCCCATGCTCCAATAGCTGGACGCGCTCCACAGCGAACGCGCCGGCTTCACGATCAAAGCGGAAAACACCGTGACCCCACGTGTCGCTTGGATCATCAATGACGACCGCTCGCGCCGCCGGGGCAGCAAATGTCTCAGCCTTCACGCGCTTGTCGAACAGCCGCACGCCTCCATGCGCGGCATCAAATTCCAGCCGGAACCACGCATTATCCAGCACGAACTCGCCCGCTTGCCCAATCGTGGCATACTGCGACTGGTTTTCTGCGTCCAGTGCCTTGCTTTCTACAGCAACACCGGCATCTGGCCCAGCATCCGCCATTTTTTTTATCCGGTACGTCCGATATCCCAACGGCGGCAACTCCGCAACAAAGCTCAACATGGATATATTCGGTACCGCAACTTCAGGTCGCACCAATTGCACCGGGACCGCCGTCCCCTCTTCATCGACAACAGCGCATTCGGCATCAACACAGGATACGTCATCGAACCCACCCAGCGTTACTTCCACCGGAACACGACTCTCCCAGGCGTGCGGATTGAAGATCACGACAGGCATCGTCTCCGGCTCCGGCTGGATACGCACCTGCCACGCCAACGACTGCACAGCCACGTTGGTTGCGCGAGCAGCAATCGCCTGGGCCTCATCGTACAGCATGCGCGCGTCGTCGTAAGCGGCTTCGATGCTCGTACCCGCTAGAATGTCGTGGAACTGGTTGAAGAGCACATCCTTCCATGCGCGCTCGAAGTCGTCCGCAGGGTAAGGCAACTTGTTCATCCAGGTCGCCAGCGTCGACCACTTCTCGGCAGCCATCAGCGCCTGTTCGGCCTCGCGATTCCACCGCTTGACGCCGGAATGGGCTGCGTAACATCCGCTGGCATGATGTTGCAACTCGTCATGCACCACCGGAAGCCTCATCCTTTGTTCACTGAGGATGACGAAGACCGGTTCCAGCAACGCCATGTTCAACATGGGCAGGCTCGTATCCTCGCCAAGCGTGTGGATCAGTGCCAGGTTCTCCTGCGTTGGACCACCACCGTGGTTCCCTACGCCGTAGAAGCACAGCGACGCATGAGAATCGGCGGCCAGAAGTTCCGCGCTGCGCCGGATATGGGCTTCCAGTTTCGATCCCGATGTCCCGTAGGCATGGGGGATGCGGTAGGTCAACACCCGCGAGCCATCATCCGCCTCCCACCAGAAAAGGTGCGGCAAGTCGGCGTTTTCGTGGGGGCCGGGCCGCATAAAAACGTAGAAATCGAGGCCGCTGCGCTTGAGGATCTGCGGCAGCGCCGCATTGTGGCCGAAACTGTCCGGGCAGTAGCCAACGCGCGCGGTGCGCCCAAACCGCGATTCAAAATAGCGTTGACCATACAAGCCCTGGCGCACGAATGACTCACCACCGGGTATGTTGCAATCTGGTTCAACCCACCACCCGCCGACCAATCCCCAGCGACCGTCAGCGACACCCTCCCGGATTTCAGCGAACATCGCCGGGTCGGCCTGCTCGATCCACGCGTAAAATGCTGCCGAACTGGCGACAAAGACGAAGTCCTCGTCTTCCTTCATCCGGTCCAGCGCAGAGCGGAATGTCGCCTTGATCTCCTGGAAGCCTTCCTGCCACCGCCACAGCCACACCGGATCGATGTGGGCATTGCCGATCATAAAGAGTATGTCATTTTCCATGGTTACCCCGCTGAGATTATCCTTCGTTCTTTGATCCACGCGCGACATCAAGGCCTTTCCTCGCCAGTTTGATCGCCAGGCCGCCGCCGGGAACGAGCAAATCCACTGTCTCCACACCTACGTCGAAGAGAAAAGCAGGGTCGAGGATCTTGCCGACGTACTGCTGGAAAGTCTTCCCGCCAACCTGCCACTGCCCGGTCAGGCCATCGTACTCCACAATCGCCTCTTTCTCCTTGGAAAGCCAGCGATATTGGAAAGCGTACACAGGCCGGTAGTAGAGATCGATCTGCGCAACGTCGACGCGATCCTCCAAAATACGCTCAGCTTTCACGCTCTTGATCATCTCGATCAGCACCTCGTGAACAATCGCCGACGCGCGCGCAGCGGGTGGCACAACGATGGCATCCCCGGCAGAGAAGTCGTCCAGATCATCTTCGGCAATTTCGACGGCAGCGTACTTCAGGTAGTCGGTCAAGGCCGGCGCTCGCGTATTGTCCAGCCCGTTGAAGAAGACATCGGCGTGCAACTCCTCCCGGCAGCGTTCCAACCCGGCGAGAGTGGTCTTCCCGTCACTGATCTGGTATTCCTTCCCCTCAATCGTCACAGACTTGACGACCGGATCGCTGAACGCCAGTGGATAGTCGGCGCGACGCTCATAGACGTAACGCGCATCGCATACCACGTGCCAGAACGGTTCGTAGCGCTGTTCTTTGTACAAGAGCTTGAAGTCGTCGTCCTTGGGACGCTGGAACAGACTCCCCATCTTCGCCATCGTTCCAAAGGCATCGACTTTGTGCCCCCACGCACGCCCCTCCGCCTGATCGACGGTAAGTTGCGCCTGCAAGATAAATGCTCGTTCATCAGTAAGATTGATTTCCATACGCCTCACCTACTTTCAGATAATTGATTCCCTCATTATGATTTTCGACTTCTCATAATCCGCAACAATAGGGAAAGTATACTGGCTTGTTCGCTCCAAGACAACCTCGCGAAGCTCTTTACACGTCCTCCCGCCACAATCCTTCGCGCAGACTGTTGCCGTGTCCACGATAGAGATGCGGATGTGCCAACCTGTGCTGCACCTCGCGGACGATGATCTCTGCCGCCGCCTCGAAGGTTTCGCGCCCATACGCTGCCGTGGCGTCCTGCGGCTGCATCCATCCACCGACGCCAACCAGCGGTTCATCCTTTGGCGGAAGCAGGCTCAGATCCACGGTCTCGGGATGCAGGGCCAGCATGTGCGACGTCTCCCAACCTGCCGCGTGATCCCCCGCGTGCGGATACCGGTCGCGCACGAGCAGATAATCGACGCAGGCCCAGGCCAGCATCCCGTGCCGCTTGCTGTACTCCCGCGGGTTGAACTGCAACGCTGCCGCGCGCGCGTGATCGATGAGCGGATAGTGCCCCGCTACCAGCACGCCAAGCGTGAAACCAAGCGTCTCCGCTTCGACGAGGATGTGCAACAGCAGCTTGTGATAATTCAGCGCCTGTTCCGTCGCCGAGAAGGCCTGCCGCTCCGGCGTGAAGTTGTCCGGCGAGAGGGCCATCCCCTCGGCGATGCGGTCGCGGTCGCCGGCATTGGCCTCCATCAGCGCTTCCAGGCGGCTTTCGCCATAGTAGAGCGGCGGGAAGACCAGGCCACCGCCCTTCTGTGCGCACATGATCGCCAATCCTTCCGCCTGCAACGTGTCCGCGCCCAGGGGATTGTGAACACCGTGCCACTCAATCGTGCCGATGGGAATGTAGAGCACCGGGCACGCCTGCCGCCGCGCCACAACCTGCGCGGGGCGCAGCATATGATAACGCGCTTCGGGTTCCATATAATCTTCCTCAATCTCCAAATTTTCAATCAAACAATCTTCAATTCATCTCAACGGGTACTTCGGCGATAATTCCTCCACCAACCGCACGTTCTCGTCGAGCTGCGCGGCGCTGGTCATGCCGATGGTGAAGGCGTGAACCGTGCCAAGCTGCAGAACGTACTCGATGGCGGTGCGCACGTCGCCCTTCAGCGCACCGCAACCGAGAACTTTCATTCCGTAGACGCCTTTCCCGGCAGCGTGCAGCTTCTCGATGACGGGGACGACCTTGGCGGGCGACGCGTCCATGTTCACGCCGGCGTGGTTGATGCGCACCAGCACCACATCGACCCAGGGGACTTTGACGGCGGCGCGCAATGCACCCAGACCGTGGCACGAAAATCCCACGGCGCGCACCATGCCCGCCTCCTTGGCGCGGGAGAGCACCTCCATCGCGTCCGCGTTCTTCTTGGGCCATCTAGCGTGGCTCAGCGTGTGCAACAACACGATATCGATGACGTCGGTGTTCAATTCTTTGCGGAAGCGCTCTAGATCCCTGGCGACGTCAGGGCCACTGCGCGCCATCGTCTTGGTCGCAATCACCACCTTGTCGCGGGGCACCCCCTGCAACGCGCGCGCCACGTGCGGATGTGATCCGTATTGATCCGCCGCATCCCAGAAATTGACGCCCGCATCGAAGGCACGACGCAGCAAATTCGCCAGCCCCTCCACCCCCAACGCCGTCTGATCCGAGTGCCTGGCCCAGCCGTGCGTGCCGGTTCCGATCGACAACCGCGAAACTCTCAGTCCTGTGTTTCCAAACTCAATGTAGTCCATAGTCCTCAGTCTTTATTCTTTTAGTCGTTAAATCCGGGGCCAACGGTCCGAAATCGGAAATCCGAAATCTAAAATCGTTACGCCCTCCCCCACTTCTCGTACGCGTCTTTGAACGACATCCCCTTCGCGAAATCCTCACGCATACCCTGCTCGCGGGCTTCGATCTCCTCAGCGCTCTCCAGAGCCTCCATCGCGATTTCCTGCGGCACGACGATGACGCCATCCGGCCCGCCGACGACCCAGTCGCCGGGGCGCACGGGCACCATGCTCGTGAGCGTGCCAGGCATCCCGATGGTGACGTTGACACCGACAATGCCCCAGCGCTTGGCCGATTCGATGGGCGACGTTCCTTTGGCGCAGACCGTATAGTTGGGGATGACTTCCAACCCCAACCGGTCGCGGATGCAGCCGTCGATGACGATGCCCCGCGCCCCGCGTTGCATCATATCCCAGCTCGTCATCTCGCCGAACTTGCCAGTGTGCGGCTCGCCGCCGCCATCCACGATGACCACACAGCCGGGAAAGAGGCACTCGTGCAGGCGCGGCCCGGTCATCACCGGCTTGCCTTCCGCCTCAGCCTTCTCGCGCGCGGCCTTCTTCTCCTCCCACGTGGTTGGGTCGCGGCTGCCACGCGCCGTCACGGCGACGCCCGCCAAATGCTGCTTGGGAAACAGCGGGCGGATGCTCAGATCGAGACATTGGTTGGGGTAGCCCATCTTATCCAGCGTATCATAAAGATTGGCGATGCGAATCTTATCCCAACGGGCCTGTAATTCCAACATCGAGGGTTGTTCGTCTGACATTTTGATTGCTCCTTGATAGTGAATGTGATACTGGATGCTCGATTCTTGATCGCTGACCGCCGATCGCTGACGGCTGAAAGCTTTAACGAAATTATGGCACAACTCCCAATACGGTCAACAAGGCGACGACGCGCTATTGCGCTATCGCGCTGTATCGCTCCGACGTTTGCCTATTCCGCAAGACCGCGTACACTTCAAGCCAACGACTAACGACTAAGGACTAACGACGATGAAACCAAACAAAATGAAAGCGAAGATCCAATCGGGGCAGCCCGTGCTGGGCGTGTCGGTGATGTTCCCGTCGCCGCAGATTGTGGAGATGGTCGGGGCGCTGGGCTTCGACTGGGTGTTGATCGATTGCGAGCACGGCACGATCGATGTGGAGAGCGTGGAACGGCTGGTGATGGCGGCAGAGGTGAGCGGACTCACACCGATTGCCCGCCCGCCGAGCCGGGATCCGGCGGACATCCTGCGCGTGCTGGATCGCGGCGCGATGGGCGTGCAGGTCCCGCACGTGAACACCGCCGAGGATGCCCGCGCGGTCGTCGAAGCGGTGAAGTACCACCCGCTGGGCAAGCGCGGCCTGGCAGCGGGCACGCGCCCGGCAAACTACGGTATCGGGTTGACTGCGGCGGAGTACGTGGCCCAGGTGAACCGCGAGACGCTCGTCTGCGTGCAGTTGGAGGAGGGGAAGGCACTGAGCAACATCAACGCAATCCTCAAGGTGGAGGGCATCGACGTGTTCTTCGTCGGGCCGTCGGACCTGGCACAATCGATGGGGTTTCCGGGACGCAGCGACACCCCGGTCGTGCAACAGATGATTCTCGCGACGCTCGACGCCATCGTCGCAGCGGGCAAAGTCCCCGGCTCCACCGGCCCCGACGCCGTCATCGCCGATTACCTCAAGCACGGCTGCCGGTACGTGTACACCCACATCCCCCGGTTGCTGGCATCGGGCACGGCGGCATTCAGGGCCGCAACGAGCCTAACGGATTAGGCCGTTCCAAGGAACTAAATCGTCAAAACTCTGGCGTTTTCTCAAGGATTTGCCCTTGATGTTGCGTAGTTTAAATCTTGGAACCACCTTAGAAAGGTAAATACTGAGCACCTTCCGGGAATTGAGTACAACCTTGTGCAAACAGAAAACTCGCGTTTATTCCTCAGTTTTGCGCCAGACAATCCCCGTGTCGTTTCCCGGAAGGTTAAATCCGTCCTAATGCGATAGCCCTGGTGCTATCGGTTTGGCATAAAGCTTCGCGCGTGTTATAATATAGTTGTAGATACACTCAATCTACCCGTCAGGGTAGACTGCCTGGGCTTGTAGGATAGCATCAGGTTACGGGGTATCTTTCCGAGGATAGGCAAATTACGCAATCTGATATAGCACAACATTGTGGAGGAGTAGATCGTATCGGCGCATCAAGTTAATACGACGGACATGTTGTAAGAATCTGCTAGAGATGTTTTTACATTTCTAAATTCCGTAGGACCTGCTATGGACCTGTTGCGTACCGTGGATGATGAGTACACACAGGTCCATTTTTGCTTTAGGGTTTGGTACGCATTCCTAAGGAGGTGCCATGTTTCAAGTAGGTGATGCAGTCGTACATCCGGTCAACGGGGCTGGCATTGTGACCGAACTTCAAAAACTGGGAAACCAGCACGAAAGTTTACAGTATTACAGAATCAAGATCATGGACGAACGGAACAAAACCCTCGTTATGATGCCGGTGAAACAAGCCGAATCCCTTGGTTTACGGTACGTTATCCCCAAAATACGTCTGAAGTACGTATGGGAGATACTTCAAAACGCACCGGATGTGTTGCCTTCCGACCATAAGAAGCGATACAGCGCCTTAGAAGAGAAATTGGATATACAGGATACCTTACAGTATGCAGAGATCGTCAGGGATCTCGAATGGCGGCGCTTGCAAGAAGGGCACCTCAACATTCCTGGCAAGCGGATCTACAACAAGGCGCTGCGTTTGCTGATCGGAGAACTGGCTTTGAGTCAGGAGATTCCAATACAAGAGGCGGAAGCACAAGTAAAAACCATATTAGCAGAAAATTTGTCTGCCCGGCAATTAGAAATTGTCGTTGTCTGATGGATTTGGTGATTTGCTAAATCCATTGCTGTTTTCAAGGAGGCATAATGGCAAAAGAAGAAAAAATAGAAATGATGGGAACTGTACGAGAAGCGTTGAAAGGAACGAAATTTCGCGTCGAACTAGAGAATGGGCATGAAGTTATCGCGTATTTGAGTGGCAAGATGCGCCGATACTACATTCGTATCTTGTTAGGCGATAAAGTCAAGGTGGAACTCTCTCCTTATGATCTGGATCGAGGCCGGATCGCCTACCGCTATAAACGGCAAGCAGGCACATAGGCATCGTCAATCCGGCGAGCAATCGTGGCTGCCGGTACGTGTATACGCACATTCCTCGGGTGCTGGCGGCGGGCGCGGCAGGGTTTAGAGCGACGATTTAGGCCTACGGCAACTGCCGACCACGAATGACACTTGCCGACTCGAATTTTCAACGAATAAACGAATGGGAGGGTGCATGCACTTCACGAACTTATGCTCAACTCGCGGTATACATCCGAATCCTAACCGGGTCAACCCCAAACCCTCGCCAAACCCACGAATCCCCGCCACGCCTCATTCGTTTATTCGTTTCTTCATTCGTGGTCGGCGGGCGTGGTCGGCAGCCGCCATTGATCACACGTAACGCTCGCGAATCTTCGCGCTGACGAAATCAAGGATCGCGACGGTAATCGCGATGAACCACACGGCGATGCCGGCGGAGCGGTAGTCCGTCAACCGGATCCACTGGATCAGCAAGAAGCCGATGCCGCCGCCGCCCACCGCACCGATGATAGTGGACATGCGCACGTTGATGTCCCAGCGGTAGATGGTGAACGAGACGAAGGGCGGGATGACCTGCGGCACCACGGCGTAGACGATGGTCTGAATCCAGTTCGCGCCGGTCGCGTGGACCGCCTCGATAGGACCGGGGTCGATGCTCTCGATGGCCTCGGAGTAGAGCTTGCCCAGCGCCGCGATGCTGTGCACCAGCAGCGCGATGACGCCCGCGAACGGCCCCAGGCCCACCCACAGCGTGGCGACGATGGCCCAGATGATGGGCTCGATGGAACGGATGATGTTGAGTATGAAGCGGGTGATGTAGTAGATGGCCAACGTGAACGGCGAAGCCGACATCAGGTTGCGCGCGGCCAGGAAACTGACGGGGATCGCAAAGACAATGCCGAACAAGGTCGCCATCATCCCCAGGAAAATGGTCTCCACCATTTTTTCGATGGCGAGCAGCAGCTCCTTGCTGGGCTTCAACTTGCCGACGAGCGTGGTCTGCCGGGCCTGGAGATGGTGCTCTTGTGGCCCCTCCCCCGCGCTGGGCGGGATGAGGAGATTGGGCATCGCGAAATCAACGGTGAAGTCGCCGTTCTCGTCCGGCATCACCGAGATGAACTCCCCTTGATAGCGCACGCGGAACGCCTTGCCGACGGGGTCCTCCCACCACATCACCACCTCCTGGCCGGGTCGGAAGCCGTGCCCCACCACATGGAGCACCGTGCCCACAAGTTCATAGTCGGAAAGCACCCCGCACCGGGGCGTGACCTCGAGGTAAGGTTGCCCGGATTCCACAGGCATAGGGTCGGGAATCTCTTCGCCCTCACAACTGGAGTATAGCCGTTCCACACCCTGGTAGATTTCCTCTTCCCGGTAAACTGCACTGGGCCAGGGCCAGGCTATTTTGGTAATGATGGGGAAAGCGTCGGGCAGTTCGGTAAAAAGCTTGACCATGTTAATTTCGACGATTTGCCAGCCCAGCATGAAGAATGTCAGACCGATGATGACATAAGCCAACGTCTCCCGCGTTTTCTTGCGACGCGCCGTGTTGATGGCATCGAGGATGACGAGCACCCACAATCCGATCAGCGCGACGACGAGCACGTACAAAATCGGTTGGCGGCGGAAGGCAACCGGGATGCGCTCGGCCCAGGTGGTCTGCCGGTAAGCGATCACGCTGACGCGCCAGACCATCAGGCCCGCGAGCGCGACCATGCTGCCCAGGAAAATCAAGCCGCGCTCCCAGACGCCAATGACAATCTGCCCCAGGCCGGGAATCAGCGAAAGCAAGCCTGCCACCACAGGCGAGACGGTACGGAGTGTACGTTCTTCTCGATTGCGTGTGCGTGTTGCCATAACTCAGCCTCCCCTGATGCTGCGGCCGGTTTCGATGCGGACGGCCTCTTCACCGTAAATATCCTTGAACTCTTCATCCGTCATCTGGCGGATTTCCTCGCGCGTGCCGCGATAGACGACGCGACCATCGCGCAGCCCGATGACGCGCGAGGCGTAACGCTGCACCAAATCCAGGTAGTGCAGGCTGCACAGGATCGTCATTCCTTCACCGTTGAGCGTTTCGAGATGTTGCAGAATGTTGTGGGCCAGCACAGGGTCGAGGGCGGAGACCGGTTCGTCGGCGAGGATCATGCTCGGCTCCTGCATCAGGGCGCGCGCGATCCCGACGCGCTGTTGCTGCCCGCCGCTCAACTCATCGGCCCGCTTCTGCGCCAGCTCCACGATACCGACGCGCGCCATCGCCTGCTGTGCCAGGGTGCGGGTCTCCGGCGGGAAACGATCGAACAGGGCCGAAGAGGGCTTAGTGTAGCCCAATCGCCCGCTCAATACGTTCTTCTCCACCGAGAGTCGCCTGACCAGGTTGAAGTGCTGGAAAATCATGCCGATTTCGCGGCGAATCAGGCGCAATTCCGGTCCGGTGGCGGCAGTGATGTCTTTGCCATTCCACACGATGCGCCCCGCGTTGGGGTCCACCAGCCGGTTGATACAACGCAGCAGTGTGGATTTCCCCGACCCACTCAAACCAATGACGATCAAGAACTCGCCGTCCTCGACCGTGAAGCTCACGTTGTCCAGGGCTTTCGTGCCATCGGGGTAAATTTTGGTGAGGTTCTCTACAATAAGCATAAATCCGGCCTCCTCATTGACGAAAAGCACTATAAAAAGTAAAACGTAAACTGCACCATAGCACGTTTACGTTTTACCTTGTGCGTTTTATAGACCAGGGGGAGGCCATAGCGCGCTCCCCCTGGCTTGCATTAGCCTATTTCATGAAACCCTGAACATCCACGCCCGAAGCGTCCAGAATATGGCGGAAAGGATCATAGAAGCTATCATCCTTGGCCACAAGCCCAGTCCAGGAATACGTCTCTTTCAAAATTTCCAGAGAGGCTTCATCCTCGGCAATTTCCAGCAAAGCCTTCGTAATTTGATCGCGTATATCCTGCGGCACATCCGTGGCAAACGAAATCGTGTCGTTGGGGATCTCGGGCGATGTGTCAAACACGATGACCTTATCTTTGACATCGGTCAACTCATCCTCAACGTTGCTGCGCGCGTCCACGAAGGTCGCGCCGGCGTCGCAGTCGCCATTGTAGACGGAGGTGATGACGCCATCGTGCCCACCGGCATCCACAACCTGCTTCAAGTCGGTATCCGGGTTGATGCCCTCAGCCTGGAGCATAATGCTGGGGATGATCCAGCCGCTGGTGGACAAGGGATCTGGGCGGCAGAATGTCTTGCCCTCGAGATCAGTGATGGCCTGTACACCCGAGTCCACGTTCGCGACAAGCTGCCCGGTGTAGAAGGCCGTGCCGTAACGCAACGACGCGAGGGCCACATCCGCACACTTGCGCTCGTGGGCCAAAACGTACCCAAAGGTGTTGAGCGCGCCCATCTGCGCCTCGCCGTTGCACATCGCCTCGATCACGCCAGCAAATTCTGTCGCGACGTTGGCCTTGATAACGAGACCCGTCTTATCCGTGACCATATCCGCGACCTGCTGTGCGCCGGCTAAAACTTGCTCGGAATCCTGCGATGGCACAAAGGACCAGATGATGGGGTTCTCTTCCGTCCCCAATTTCGCCCCTCCGCAACCGGAAAGGCCCATTGCTGCTACCAGGAACAGCCCAACGATGATAAACATATACTTACGCATGACAAACCCTCCTTGTGAAATGGTGTAATAAGTGATACGGGACTATGATAATCTTTGAACGGCAAAAAGTCAACTGACATCTATTCACAACCTCTATGAGAACAATCTGACGAACGTATCCGTCGTTGCCCCAAGCGAGTCAGCCCCTCCAACAAAAACACCCCGAACAGGTTCACCTGCGCTGTGACCTCCTCAGGCGCGAGCGCCAGGCCGCGATCCAACAGCAGCGTCATCCCCACCACGTAACCGAGGATCGCCAGCGATTTGAGCGCGGAGGGCACGTTGCTGAGTCGCGGCGTAACGGCAAACCTTTCCCCCGGTTCCTGCGTGACGAGCAGGATGATCTGTATCAGGGCAATCGCCGCTTGCAGCACGTAATAGACCTGCACCAGAAGTTCCTGCCACGAGGGCCGGGAGGGCCGCACCCAGAAGAGCGCCATATAGAGGATGGAGATGAAAGCGCTGCCGAGGTAGACCATAAACTCCGTGATGGGTTGCCAATCCTCCGGGATGTTGACCAGGCTCGCCAGCAAAACGACAGCGCCGTAGATGTAGACCGCCCACAGAGCGCCGTACTGGATGAGCAGGTCCGTCGCCGGATGCGCGGCGCCGAAGTAATGGTGGTGGAAAATGAAAGCGGCGAAGAGCAGCAGCGTGGTTTCCAGGTTGACCAGGGGGGCCAACCAGGTTTTGAACATCGTTTTGAGGCATTCACCAAGATTCATAGGATTACCCCCGTGCATTGTAGGGGCGAGGCATCCCCACGAGGCACCTTGTCAGCCCAAAATCACTGCAGGGATGCCTCGCCCCCCTACCGCCGCCACACCAACGGCAAATAGACAGCATAGCCCGGCCAAAAGGCCAGATTGGAAAGCGCCGACCAGCCGCCCTCGTTGTGCGTTTTGACGGCGAAATAGCACGTCCCACTGCTGTAGGCACTGGTGTACGTGGCCGTATCGAGCACGCCGCCCGTGGCGAAATCCAGCGCAACGTCCCACGTCCCAGCTCGCGGCGGTGATAGGCTGCGCGGCGTAGCGCACCGTCGTGGTCAAAGCACCGACGGGCGGCGTCCAGCGCAACGTCACCGTGAGATCATTGCCAGCGAGCGTGGCCTGCGACACGCGCAAGTCGTGCACGGCGGCGGGCGCAGGGATGCCGTACTCGTCCGCGCCGATGTCGCGCGCGGAGCCGATGGGCCGGGGATCGCCGTCGATGTCGTCGTCGCACAGCCCGGCGGACAGGGCCGCGCCTTGATCGATGGCGGCGGCAGCACTGGGCAGGAGGTGCAAATCGCCGCCGGAGCCGTCCACGAACAGGGTCAGCGGCGCGTTCGTCAGATTGCCGGCCTGCGTCGCTGTCGCGCCGTCGCGGGCGCGCAGGTTGTGGCTGACCAGGTTGTTCACCAGATGCACCGAGGTGTTGGGATAGCGCCACTCGATGGACGAAAACGGCGCTTGGGTGGAGATCACCGAGTTGTGGTAGGTCTTCACCTCGCAGGCGTTCCACAGGCTGATGCCGTTGTCGTAGCCGTCCGCAGAAGCAAACAGTTCCGCACGGTTGGCGGAGATGAAGTTGTTGCGGATGATGCCGCCGTAGTGGTCGATGTAGCCGCTGGCAGCGGGGCAGGGATTGTCGGTGTAGGTGCGCGCCGTCCCGCTCGTCGCCATGCCGAAGCCGATACCGCGCGCGTTGTTACGCAGCACGTTGCGTTCCACGATGGGATCGCGGCAGCCGCGCCAGAAGTGGATGCCGTGTTCGGAGAGGCCGCTGGCACACCAGAAGCCTTCGATCAGGTTGTCGCGAACCACCCAATCGCGCGCCTGGTGCATGTCGATGCCGCCGGTGTAGCAGTCGTCGCGGATGTAGGGACGTCCGGCGTCGGTCAGTTCGATGGTCGAACAGGCAATGACGCCGTTGTCGGGATAATAACCCGCGCCCGCAGGATTGACCTTGATCGCCTGCTGCCCCGGATCGATAATGTGGACGTTGTAGATCAACGCATCGAGCGTATCGGCCGTTTCAGCGCTCACGTGGATGGGATGCGTGTAGGCGCGCTTGATCGTGATGTCGGCGACGGTCACGTTGGAAGCGGCGATGGTGACGATCTCAGTACCGCTGTAGTTATCGTCGAGGATGACTGCCTCACGGTTGCCACTCGCCGAACGTAGTGTGACGTAGGGCGTATCGATCCAGACGTAATGCCCGTTTGCGCCGAGGTTATACGTCCCATCCGCCAGCAGGATTGTCGTGTGCGGTTGCGCCGTGTTGACAGCATCCCACAAGCCCGCCTCGGTCGAGACAGGGACGATGGTGTCGCCCGCGGGTGGTGCAGGTAGAGGCGCGCAATTCGTCGCCGCGCGCGTCATCTCGGCGAAAGTGGGCGGCGGTAGAGCGATAGAGACCGCCGTCGTAGGTGCAGCAACGGGCAGAGACAACAACAGACTGAGCATAACCATTCGCCACACTTTCATCGACACACCTCCCCGGTAGACAAACCACGAAGTCACTAAAGCACATTGGCCGACCACGAATTTCAAGCGAATAAACGAATAGGCGACTCGACAAACGCAAGTTTTTAGTTTAGCCAAGGCTTGAGTTCGTTTACTCGTTGCCCCATTCGCGGTCGGCAAGCCAACCCCCCGAACAATTACGGAGAGACTCACTAAAAACTTCGTGCCTTTGTGTCTTTGTGAGAAAAATAGCTACTTTCCGTACAACTGCGTCAACATCACGTGCAACCGCTCCGGCGTCTGGCCAAACTGCACGGTGCGTTCCTGGTCGATAACGAGTATCTTGGGATTGCCCTGCGTATCGTCGGCAAATTCCAGGACGAGCATGTAGAGCGTTACTTCGGTTTCGATGCCGCGCACGGCGCGAACTCTGGTACGCAGCGGTTTCAACGTCAGACTTTGCAGTGCGCTCGCAGGCTGCTCTTCCCAATCGCCGCGCGGAAAGCGGTAGCGGATGCGATCACGGTAAAATTCCCAGGCGACGGGCTGTTCCATCTTAAACGGGCCATATTTCGTCAACAAACGATAGATTACATAGATCAACGCGGGCAAGAAGAAGACGCTGATCATCGCGAAGAAGATGAGTGCGTTGCGCACCCACACTGTGTTGAAAGGCGGTATTTCGCCCCGCGCCAACCCGGTCCATATCCCCAGCAGCCCGATGCCCAGGTAGATCAGGACGAGGAGCACCGTCCCGGCGATATAGAGCGCCCACACGCGCCGGCTGACGGCGAAGGCATACACCGGACCGCCATCCATGGAGGAAACGGCGGGAACCGTGGCGGCTGAGGGCGAAGCGGTGCTCCCCAACGACGCCTCCCGCACGGCGGGCGAGACGCGCTGGAGCAGCAGGGTGTAACAACGGGGAAGATTCTCCAGCATACGGGGAATGCGCAGCGTGCGTTCGTCGCCCTCGATCAAAATGCCGGGGGAGAAAATGCGCGACTGCGACGTGACTGCCGTGATGTTGGCGTAGCGCACGAATTGCCGCCGCAGCGAGCGGCGCAGCGTCACGCCTTCGGCGGTCAGTACCACCATCCCCGAGTTGTGCAAGAGGAAAATCAGGCCACCGAAAACCAACGGAGAGAAGAGCAGGCACAGCCCCACGCCAGTCTCCATCGTCACGCCGGTTTGGGGACCGTTGAGGGCCGCGATCAACATAAACAGACTAACAGCCGACAATGAAAATATAACAAAGAGGGTTGGGCTGCGCATCTGCGGCGGGATGGCGAAAACCTCGCCCGTTTGCCGCGCCGCCTGCCGCTGCGCGAACTCTCGGCGCGTCCACCAACGATCCACGACCACACTCAGCACCACGGGCAGCACAAATCCGAATCCAATGACAATGATGGAAGACCAGTCGATGCGCGAGGCGTTCGGCTTGTACCACAAGTCGAGTTCCCCGGCCTCCGCTCGCTGGGTGATGGACTGAGGCAATTCGCCGAGTTGGTTGCCCGCCAGAAAGAGCAATTCCAGGTTTGGCAGTTCCAGGATCACGTCGGGGAAGGTCTCCCAGCGATTGTATTGGAGTTGCAGGTGGGTGAGGGCTTGCAGGCGCGCAAATTCGGGTGGAAGTGTCGTCAGGCGGTTGCCGTCGAGATCGAGCCATTCCAGGTGCGCGAGTTGGCCGATTTCGGGCGGCAGTACTTCCAGGCGGTTACCATCGAGGGAAAGGCGTTCCAGGTTCGTGAGTCGGGCGATGTCCGGCGGCAGCACTTTCAACCGGTTATCGCGCAGGTCGAGTTCGGTCAGGTGTGCAAGGTCCCACACCTCCGGCGGGACTTCGCGCAATCCCATATCGGAAAGGTAGAGCCACGTAGAGCCTTTCGCAGCCCGTGCCAGGGCTTCCTCTACCGCCTGTCGCCGCGCCTGCCCGCGGCTCATAACGCCGCCACTGAAAACCCAAACCAACAGCGACACAGCAAAGACCGTCGCCGCCAGGCCTAAAATGGCCGACCACGTCCGGGTCAGAACCGGTTGTGCCGCGCCACGTGTGACCTTGGGAGAAAGCCCGGCGTAGAGCAAGTAGCCGCCGAGCGCCAGTGCCAGCAGCGCCGCACCCACGGCCAGGCGCAACGGATCGGTCAGCAGCAAGGCCGCCAATCCGATCCAGAAAGCTGTGTTGACGATGATAAAAACGGTTTCATTACGGAATAAACGACGGAAAAAGTCGCGCATCGGTACCCCCGATTTGTTTACACGCTATACGCACAAGGTAGCAATCACCGGTTCTGCAATAAGCCCAATCCACCTATGCCTTCCCAATTCCCAACGCAATGGCTCCCAGAGCTTCCTCAGGTTCTGATCTTTTGAATCGCGCCCTGGTTCAACTTGAGCGCAGGCCTTCCACGCACGATACGAACGATGCCGATTTCCTTGCCGCAACCGGGGCACGCCGGTCGAGCGCCAAAGGGCAAGTCAACGACACCCACGACGTCATCTCGAATCTCGTCCAGGAAGCACTTGATCAGCCGGCCATGCCCAGCTTTGAAATACGCAAAGAGAAACTGCCCACACTGGCACTTTACTTTGATCACCCGTCCACCGGCCATTTGACCTCCACCTTAGCAAGTCTCTCGCCTTACACACTTATGGTTCGATCGTCTGTGAAAAATCCAGGCCAGAAGGTACGCCCAAATCCTGGCGCAGTTGGCGGTATTCCGCCTCGGTCAGCGGGCCGTAGACTTCGTCTTCGGCGACGACAAGGATATACCATTCCGTGACGGTCATATCAACGTCATCGAAGTCATCCCGCGCCGGATGGCGTTGGGCGATGATAAAGTCATCGTTCCAGCCAAAGGCAAAGACCATCGGCCAGATAATCGACGACGCGCTCGAGCCTTGCGGGTCTTTGCGCACTACAGCCGCTTGCTCAAGTTGATCCGTCGCCCAGACGGCGTAATCGGCGGTCAGGTCGTACTCGTAAGCCAGACCAATGCCGCCGCAGGCCAGGCTGGCGAGAAGCAGAAAGAGGATGGGCAACAGCGTCTTCTTCATCAGGGCCAACACCGGTCGAGGGGAAAGGCGTGCATCAGAGCGGCGTACATTTCCCGGTAGTTTTCGCGCAGCAGGCGCTGCTGTTCGGCGAAATGGGCGGTGGCGCGGGCCAGTTCTGCCGCTTCTTCCTCCGGCGTCAGTGGACGCGGCGTGCAGGGCGGTTCGATACCCTTTCCCTGGTAGGGGCCGCGATCGCAAGCCGTCACCTGATGCGTGCGCAGCGCCTCATCCACCCGGGCTGCCAAAGCTCCAATCTGCGCCAGGCCCTCGTCGCGCAACGCTTCAGGCGAAACGAGGTATAGCGCCAGTTCCTCGCGGATCGAGAGGCCCTCCGGGGGTAGCGCCACGCCCGTCTCGAACAGCCTGTACACCAGCGGGCCGATCACTGAGACACTCGCCACCGGCTCGCGACTGCCTGTCTCGTATTGACCGAAGCCGATAGCAACACCATCACCATGAAAATCCCCCCCGTCTTCGGTGAAATAGAAATGCGCGCCCCACCCGTCTTGTTCGGGAACCCACAGCGCGGCGAGTTTCAGACCGAAGACTTGCGGGTAGCTGGATGGATAGAAGAACGTTTCCAACTCTATCACGTGTTGATCGCGGTTGTGTCGGGTCGATGACGCAATCTGGCAATCGTCCCGCGCCCCAGCGCCCCGGCACCAGCGCGACGAGTAGAAGTTACCGATCAGTTTGTAGCCGGTCGTGCGCCAGCCAGCGGCGATGATCTCCTGGATGCACGCATCCAACGCACGGAAGCGGCGTTCAGTTTCGGGATCGTCAAAGCGCAGTTCGTCGAGGGTAACGACGTGCCGGGGCGTGGAGGTTGGTACGGATGTTCCCAGCAACGAACGGCAGGCCAGCGTGCTCAAGAGCACGCCAGCCACGCACAGCCAATGCCATCTGCAAGCAAGAGACAGTCGATCAAGCCGTGATTTCATTGTCGTTCTCCATTTTCACCCCTTCGAAATTCATTATACCGTATTTTGGAAGACAGAACAACGTTTGCACCGGCGTAACATGTCGCCAGAAGGAACGTAACAGCCATGACTTGCCAAATCACTCCGATGGTGATAGTCTGTTGGACGAAGGAAAGCACACAATGCACGAACCGAAACGGATAAAATCGTATAAACACAATCGCCCCACCATCGGCGTGTTGGCGGGATGGCGCGTGTATACCGGAACACTCGACACCTTCCTTGGACCAGTCTATCACGGAACGCGGGCCGCGGCACATGACCTGGGGTGTAACCTCCTGCTCTCCTGTAGTGTGGATGTCGGCATCGGTCATGGAACACCGCGCCCGGCCTGGGCCGTCCCCTTGCCCGACGTTGACTTCATCCCGGTCGGTCCCTGGAACGTAGATGGACTCCTCATCGTTGGGCGGTTCACCTCGGAACCCACGGCGAGTTATCTGCAACACCTCGTCACCGAGCAATACCCCATCGTGTTCGTCGGCGCGGGGGAAAAGGGACCGACGGTCATGGCCGACAACGAGGGCGGCATCCGGCAGGCGATGGCACATCTGATCGAGCACGGGCATCAGCGTATCGCCTTCATCGCCGGATACCAAAGAGATGGCGATGGGGACAGCGCGCGCCGGTTAAACGCCTATCACGCCGTCCTGGAAGAGCACGGCCTGGAGAACGATCCCCGCCTGCTCGCCTATGGCTCTCACAGCACCGGCGGCGGGCGGCAGGCCATGGAGCAAATTCTGGCGGCAGACATCCCTTTCACCGCTTTGGTCGCCAGCAACGATCTCTCCGCGCTCGGTGCAATGCAGGTGCTCAGCCGGGCCGGAAAACGCATCCCGCAGGACGTCGCCGTTATCGGCTTCGATGACCGGCTCGAGGCTACCGCGCACACACCCTCGTTGACGACCATCCGCTATCCGGCCTTTGAGGAAGGCTATCAGGGCGTGGAACTGCTGCTCAAGTACATCACCGGGCAGTTCGAGGGCCTCCACACTGTCCAGATTCCCACTCAGTTGATCGTCCGCGAATCGTGCGGCTGTTTGATCGGTGTTTCGAGCATAGCCATCCCACCAAGCCAGACACTTCAGGAAGGAACGCCTGACACATCGCAAACGCCGGGAGATGTAGCGCTGGCGCTAGCGGCGATGATGAATATCCACGTACAGGGATTGCCACTGGATGAGCTACAATCGTTTTGCCAGGAATTGGTGGATGCGTTTATCGCCAGCCTGAAGCAAAGCGACGGTTTTGCCTGGCATTTGACGTTGCGACAGGTGTTACAACGGCTTATGGCCTCCGGAAATAACCTGCACGCCTGGCAGACAGCGATTTCATTTTTGCAGGACACAGCTCCCGCGCTGATTGATACACAGTCTGATTCCGATACGCAGCGTCAAGCCGAAGAGTTACTGGCGCAAGCCAGGCACGTCATCAGTGAGATGGCGCACGAGCAGTACACGCGCCATTTGCTGCGCCAAATCGATATCGCCGACCAGATGGGGCGGATGACGGCCCGCTTCCTCGCCGCCCAGGACGAGGCCGGTATCTTTGCCGTCCTGCCCGATAGCCTGCCCAAGATCGGCATCAAACACGCGGTCGTCGCATTCTACGAATCAGAGGGGGACGATCCGGCGGCCTGGAGTGTGGTGCAAGCGCCTCAAGTAACGGACCAAGAACAACGGCGTTTCCCAAGCCGCCAGTTTCCGCCAGATGGCCTGTATCCTGCCGCCCAGCCCTTTAGCCTGGCGCTGCTGCCCTTGCGGGTTCAGGGAGGTGCGACCGGTTTCATCGCCTTCGATTCCGGCAACCTGGAACCGTGCGCCGACGTGGTGCGCCAGTTGGCGGCGGCACTCAGAAGCGTCAATCTGTATCGCGAGGCGGTGGAGGCGCGCCGTCTGGCGGAAGAACGGCGACAGATGGCCGAGGAGGCCAATCGTCTCAAGAGCCGTTTCCTCTCGATGGTGAGCCACGAACTGCGCACGCCGCTGAACCTCATCTCCGGTCTGAGCGACCTGCTATTGCGCGAAACGCAGCCGGAAGCAGCGTCTAATAACCGGCAAGAGGATTTGGAGCGCATTTACGTCAACGCGCAGCATTTGGACGGCCTGATCCGGGACGTGCTGGACCTGACTCGCATCGAAGTAGGACAATTGCAGTTGAGCTACGAGGCCGTGGATATCCACGAGATGCTTGAGCCGGTCATCGTGATCGCCCGCCAACTCACGAAGGATAAGGTGTTGCACTGGCACAGCGAGATCCCCGCCGAGCTTCCCCGCGTGTGGGGAGATCGCACGCGATTGCGGCAGGTCGTCCTGAACTTGATCAACAACGCGGTTAAGTTCACCACACAGGGCGAAGTCAGTTTGCGCGTGACCGTATGCGATGCCGCCGCTAAAGCATCCGAGGAGACTGACGCTTCCAGGACCTTGACCATTTCGGTCCGTGATACTGGCCTGGGCATTTCGCCCGAGGAACAAGTCCTGATCTTCGATGAATTCCGGCAATCGGAGCGCACCACCGCGCGCGGGTATGGGGGCCTGGGACTTGGGCTGGCGATCTGCAAGTTGCTGGTCGAAATGCACCAGGGCACCATCGGCGTCCATTCCTCCGGCGAAGAGGGGGACGGGGCCGAATTCTACTTCACACTGCCGGTAATGGAACAAGATGCCGCTGGCGAGAGCGACACTGCCGCCTGCGACCAAGTCCTGCTTCTTACCGAAGATGTAACACAGGGACAACGCCTCGAAGAACATCTCGCCCATAAAGGCATCGACATCGTCATGCACGCCGTCGACGCAGAAACGGACTGGCGCACACTCTTGTGCGGCGGGTCGCCCGACGCGGTCATTCTGGATCAGGCAGTGACAGCCGCGCACGGCTGGAACATCCTGCGGACGCTCAAGGAGTATCCGCACACGCGCGACGTGCCAGTCCTCTGCTATACTTTATCCGGCGATGGTGGCAAAGGCGCATTGTTGCCCCTCGATTTTATGATGAAACCGCTTGGCAAAACCCAACTCGCCGAGATGCTGCTTGGTCAAGGGTTGCTGGATCCCCAGGGAGACATCCCAGAAGCCCGCAAAATTCTGATCGTGGACGACGACCCCAACATTTTGGCGATGCACACGCGTATGGTGCAGGCGCAATCCTCTGGCGCCAGCCAATATCACGTGCTGCAAGCGCATAATGGACGGGAAGCCCTGGACATCCTACAGCGTGAAAAGCCTGATCTCGTTCTGCTGGACCTGATGATGCCCGAACTGGATGGGTTTGGCGTCCTGGAAGCTATGCGCGAGAACCCGGTAACGCAGCGCATCCCGGTGGTCATCCTCACCGCGCAGGTCTTGACCGAAGACGATATGGCGCGGCTCAATCAAGGCATGATCAGTATCCTGAGTAAGGGATTGTTCAGCACGGAGGAGACGCTAGAACACATCGAAGCGATGCTGGCACGCCGTCGCAAGACCGTCGTCGAAGTGCAACGGCTGGTCCATAAAGCGATGGCCTACATCCACACCAATTACATGCAGTCCCTCACGCGCGGCGATATTGCCTCCCACGTGGGATTGAGCGAGCGCCATTTGACCCGGTGCTTCCAACAAGAAATGGGCGTGACACCGATAACATACATGAATCGCTATCGCATCCAACAGGCGAAAATCCTGCTCGAAGCCGGCGACATGGGGATCACCGAGATCGCGATGGCGGTGGGCTTTTCCAGTGGCGGATATTTTGCGCGGGTCTTCCGCCAGGAAATGGGTGTGCCCCCGCGCGAGTATCAAAGCGGCGAGAAAACCTCCTCGTGAACTACTAAGCACCCTTGCGAAGGTGTGCGAACCGGGGGTTCGCCTAAACCTTCGCAAGGGTGCCCAAAATGGAAATTGTCCGAAAAATACAAGAAGTCGTCCGAAAAGTGAAAGACTTTTTCCTGATGAAATGCTACAGTAATGGTAACTGGGGATTGGTAACTGGTAGCTGGGGATTGGTCATTCAGTCCTCACCAATTACCGATTACTGATTACCGATTACCGATTACCGATTACGAATCACGCATCACGTTTCACGAGGATGGTATGTCTTCAGTCCTAGCACCCCTGATGGTCATCGGCGACGACGCAAGTTTTTGCTACTTAATGCAGCGATATGCGAAGAAAGCCGCCTGCCCGGTCGTGCTGGCGCACTTTGCCGAAGACGCGCTCAACATCGCCTTACACGAAACCCCAGTCGTCGTCATCGTCGAACTAGATGCTCCCGGCGACAAGGGACTGGCTATTCTGGGGACACTCAAAACCCATCCCTCAACGTGTGACATCCCCGTCATTCTCTGCTCGTGGACCGACGAGGCCGAACACGACGCGCTATGGAATAGCGACGACGAGAGCACAGCGCTTTACCTGCGCAAACCCATCCTCTACGACGATTTTCAAGCCGCCCTCACTGAAGTCGGCGTGAATGTGAGCTGATGAGGTGATTGTGGATTTTTGATTTTGGACCCAGAACTTTTGACTTTCAACTTTGAACTTGAGACTATCCCAGAGGAGCTTACTTTTCAATGCCCGTTTCCTACATTACGTATGAACTCCAGAACGGCTACATTCACCATTGGTTAGTTGGTGGCCCGCAGACCATCACCCCTGACAATCCAGATACCCTCTTTAACGCGGACGCCATACTGCGCCTCGCGCAACGCTATCACACCGATGAACCCGGCCTCACGCGCCAACCGGTAGAGCCGGGGCCGCTGCCCGAAGCCGACTTTACGGTCGGGGACTATACCGGGCGTTGGGCGTACACGCCCTGCGCCGAGGATCACTTTGTGGACGGCGACAGCCTGCTCGCTTTCACAGACCCCGATCCCCTCCCCCATTACGCGCGTGCGTGGGCCTACATCGAGATCGAACCGGCGCAACCCGGGCCGGCGAAACTGAGTTTGACCACGTATGGCCCAGCGGACGTGTGGGTCAATGACACCCAATACCATAGTTACACCGCGTTCGGTTTTCACCAGGCCAACTTCACGGTAAACCTTGCGGAGGGCCACAACACCATCCTGGTACGCTTCGAGCAAGTCGCTGCCGGTCCGGACAGACTCCCGCACGC